>DATKEE010000273.1:0-6585 GCA_035544555.1 Candidatus Methylomirabilota bacterium | reverse complement strand
AACACGGGGAGTGTGATCACGCCGTTTTATGATTCGTTGCTGGTCAAGATCACGGCGTCGGGGCGCACGTTTCCCATGGCCTTGCAGCGGATGGACCGGGCGTTGCGCGAGTTCCGCATCCGGGGCGTCAAAACGAACATTCCCTTCCTGGAGAATGTCATATTCAACGAAACCTTCCGGGCCGGCCAGGCGACGACCACGCTGATCGACACAACGCCCGAGTTGTTCCGATTCAAGCCGAGGCGCGACCGCGCGACCCGGCTGCTGAGATTCCTTGGGGACGTGATCGTCAACGGCAATCCCCAGGCGAAGGGGCATCAACCTTCGGCGCCGCTGGCGCCGGCCGATCCGCCGGAGCACGACGGCAAGCGGGAGCCGCAGGTGGGGACGCGGCAATTGTTGCTGGAACTGGGAGCGAAGGGGTTTGCGGAATGGATGCTGAAGCAGAAGCGCCTGTTGCTGACGGACACGACGTTCCGGGACGCGCACCAGTCGCTGCTGGCGACTCGCATGCGGACGTATGACATGCTGGCGGTGGCGGACGCGCTGGCGCGGCGGGCGCCGGGATTGTTCAGCCTGGAGATGTGGGGCGGGGCGACGTTCGACACGTCGATGCGGTTTCTGCACGAGAGTCCGTGGCGGCGGTTGCGGCAATTGCGGGAGCGCATTCCCAACATCTGCTTTCAGATGCTGTTCCGAGGCGCGAACGCGGTCGGGTATTCGAACTATCCGGACAATGTGGTGGCCGGGTTCGTCCGGCATGCGGCGGAGGAGGGGATCGACATTTTCCGCATCTTCGATTCGCTCAACTACACGCCGAACCTGAAGGTGGCGATGGAGACGGTGCGGGAGACGCGCGCGGTGTGCGAGGCGGCGATATGTTACACAGGGGACATTCTGGATCCGGGGCGGGACAAGTATTCACTGAAGTATTACGTGAAGCTGGCGAAGGAACTGGAGCGGATGGGGGCGCACGTTCTGGCGATCAAGGACATGGCGGGTCTCTGCCGGCCGCACGCCGCTTACAAGCTGGTGAAGGCGTTGAAGGAGGAACTGGGAATTCCGATTCACTTTCACACGCACGACACCAGCGGGGTCAATTCCGCCTCGATATTGCGCGCCAGCGAGGCGGGGGTGGACGTGGTGGACGCGGCCATTGCGTCGATGTCCGGTTCGACGAGCCAGCCCAATCTGAATTCGGTGGTGGCGTCGTTGCAGCATACCGCGCGCGAGACGGGGATGGACTTGGAGGCGCTGGACGAGTTCTCGCTGTACTGGGAGCAGGTCCTGCGGGCGTATGCGCCGTTCGACACGGCGCCGCGTTCGGGCACGGCGGAGGTTTATCTGCATGAAATGCCGGGCGGGCAGTACACGAATCTGAAGGAACAGGCTGCCAGTCTGGGTCTGGGGCAGCGCTGGCCGGAGATTGCGCGGTGTTACGCGGAGGTGAACCAGTTGTTTGGGGACATTGTGAAGGTGACCCCCAGCAGCAAGGTGGTGGGGGACATGGTGATGTTCCTGATCACCCGGGGCATCAAGCCCGCCGACGTTCTGAATCTCGAACCTGGCAGCACTCCGTTCCCGGCGTCGGTGATCGACATGCTTTCGGGCGGGCTGGGTCAACCCCTCGGGGGATGGCCTCGAAAGTTGCAGAAAGTGGTCCTCGGGGACCGCAAACCCATCAAAGGCCGGCCGGGCGCGCATCTGCCGCCCTTGAATTTCAAGAAGGTGCGGAGCGAACTGGCCCCAAAGCTCAAGCGGGAGGCGGCCGAGGACGATTTGTTCAGCCATTTGATGTATCCGGAGGTGTTCGGGGATTACGTGAAGTTTGTCCGGGAATACGGCGATGTCTCGGTGCTCCCGACGCCCGCGTTTTTCTACGGGTTGAAACCGGGCGAAGAGATCGCGGTGGACATCGAGGAAGGCAAGACGCTGTTCATCAAGTTGATCAACGTGCAGGGTGTGGACAAGGACGGCCGCCGGACGGTGATGTTCGAGTTGAACGGAATGCCGCGCGAGGTCAGCATCATCGACCGTTCGGTGAAGGCGCGGGAGAAGGCCCGTCCGCAGGCGGACCCGGCGGACCCGATGGAGGTTGGCGCGCCGATCCCGGGGCTCGTCACGTCGTTGAGCGTGAGCGTGGGATCGCGGGTGGTCAAAGGGGAGAAGCTGCTGACGCTGGAGGCGATGAAGATGCAGACGACGATCTACGCGTTCGCGGACGGCGTGGTAAAGGCGGTTCACGCGCAGGTGGGTGACACGGTGGAGAGCAAGGATCTGCTGGTGCACTTGAAGGCGTGAGCCTTCCACCCGGCGGCTGGGCCGTGGAGGGCTCCGCTTCGATTTGCGCATTCGCGCGTTTACATTTGATCGGAATCGGAGTATGGGTTGTTCAACGTTGCGCTGGTTATGGCACGTGAACTTCGCCGAACAAGCATCCCCGGGGCGGCAAGTAATCCTTCCGCGCAGCCTTCCATTCCCGTGCGGCCCGCCAGGGCAGAGGAGCTCCACATCGGTCGAACGTTCGCCTTGAGAATCCGTGGGAAGATTGAACAGGAGCGAATGGTTCGAGTCCCAAATGACGTCAAACCATCCGGCGCCCGTTTGCGCGCGCTGTGATCAGCCTTATAATCCGAACGTGAACAAGTCGAAAAAGTCCCCCAACCCTGGCGATGACGAGCCGGCGTCCGGAATGCCGCACATGCCCCCTCTGGAGGACATGATGCCGGACGGGCAGATCGAGCAACTGTCCGCGCTTCAACTGCTGGATCTGATCCGGCGCAAACTGGCCTTCGAGGGGCATTCCTCGCCCGACCTTGGCCTGCTCCGCCAGCGCATCCTGGAGTTGGAGGAAACGCAGGACCAGGCGCGGAACGCGATTGAGAAGCTGGGCGAGGCGGTGGACAAGCTCCGCGCGCCGGCGCTGCGGCTCGGGACATTGATGCAGAAGCTGGCGCAAGGGCGCGCGCTGGTCTGCGTGAACGGCACCGATTACGTCTGCAACGTGGACCCCGAGCTTCCCGATGCGGCGCTGGAGACCGGAAACCGCGTGTTGCTCAACGAGGCGTTCGCCGTGACCGACGCGTTCGGGTTCGACAAGAACGGCCCGGTGGTGCGGATCAGCGAGCTCTTTGGCGACGGACGTCTGCGGGTGGGCAACGAGACGGGCATCTCGGACGCGGTGGTGATCCGGTCCACGCTGCTGGCCAAGGAGAAGCTCAAGCCCGGCCTGGATCTGCGGCTGGATTCGAATCAGCGGGTGGCGGTGGAGGTGATCGGAACCAGCAAGCGCATGGACCGCGCGTTGTCGCGGGTGGAACCGATCCTCTGGGATGCCATTGGCGGCCAGCAGGAGGCGGTGCAATCGATCCGGGATTCCATCGAGCTGCCGTTGCTGCACGCCAATCTGTTTCAACGATTCAATCATCCCGTGCCGAAGGGATTCCTGCTGTACGGCCCTCCGGGATGCGGCAAGACGCTGCTGGGAAAGGCGACCGCGCACAACCTGCGGTTGCAGATCCGGGAACAGACCGGGGAGGATCGTCCCGAGTTTTTCCTCAATGTGAAGGGGCCGGAGATCCTGAACATGTGGCTGGGCGAATCCGAGCGGCAGGTGCGCGATTTGTTTGCCCAGTGCCGCGAGAAGGCCGTCGAAGGCCACCTGGCCTTCCTGTTCATCGACGAGGCCGAATCCATTCTCGGCACGCGCCACGCCGTCCGCATGGGCTCGAACATTCTATCGACGCTCGTGCCCATGTTTTGCACGGAGATGGACGGCATCGAGCCGCTGCAAAACGTGGTGGTGATCCTGGCATCGAACCGTGCCGACCTGATCGATCCGGCGATTCTTCGACCGGGGCGGATTGACCGGAAGATTCGCGTGCGCCGTCCGGATGAGGCCGCCGCGCTGGAGATTTACAAGATCTACCTGACGGAGGACCTGCCGCTGGCCGAACCGCGCGACGATCTGGTGCGGGTGGTGTCGGAGGCGCATTACTCGAAGTCGGAAACCAACCGGTTTCTGGAGATCACGTTCCGGAGCGGGCGGCGGGATCATCTGCATCGCGGGGATCTGGCGAGCGGGGCGATCATTGCGGCGGTGGTGGAGCGCGCGAAGGAGTTTGCCATCAAGCGATCGATCGCGCAGGGCGGGGAGTCGCCGATCACGCGGGACGATTTGTTGCAGGCCTTGGAGCGCGAGTATCGGGAGAACGATCTGTTTCCGCCGAGCGACATCACGGAGGACTGGCTGAAGCTGACGGACTTTGATCCGGACAATGTGGTCCGGCTCGCCTCCTATCGGTCGCGGACGGCGGGGGCGGAAAACGCGGCGATCTAGCCATGAAACGAACGCGCGGTTTCAGACAGGCAGGGAAGCCCTACCGGCGCGGGGAGGCGGGGCGGCGCGCGGGGGCATTCACCTTGATCGAGTTGCTGGTGGTGATCGCGATCATCGCCATCCTGGCCGCCTTGCTGTTGCCGGCGTTGCGGGTGGGGAAGTCCAAGGCCGCGGGTCTCCACTGTCTGAACAATCACCGGCAGTTGATGCTGGCGTGGCAGATGTACAACCATGACAACGAGGGCCGCCTGTTGTACGCGAGCGCGGCCTACTGGATGCCGGAGCGCGATCCCCATGTGTGGGTGCTGGGAGAAATGAATTTCAATCCAGACAACCGGTCCAACTGGGATGTCGAGCAGGACATCAAACGGAGTCCCTTGTGGCCGTATTGCGGGGAATCCACCGAGATCTGGAAATGTCCCGCCGACCGTTCCGCCGTGGAGGTGAACGGGGTGATGCGGCCGCGCGTGAGAAGCATGTCCATGAACCTGTGGGTGGGCGGGTTTGCCGGGTGGGATGGGGGGCTGTCCGGCGGGGAATGGAAGGTCATCCTCAAGGCGTCCAACATGGTGGACCCCGGGCCGTCGAAGACCTTCATCTTCCTGGACATGCGGGAGGACAGCATCGACATCGGAAACTTTGCCACGGACATGCGCGGCTGGCCGGACGAGCCGGCCAGGACTGGATTTTACGACTATCCCGGGAGTTATCATCACCGGGCAGGGGGGCTTTCGTTTGCCGACGGACACGCGGAGATTCGTCGCTGGGTGGATGACCGGACGGTGCCGCCGGTGGTCGAGGGCGGAAGGATCCCGGATGTTCACGTGTCGCCCAACAATGCGGACATCATCTGGTTGCAGGAACGTTCGACGCGCAGGAGGTCCCTGTGATCCAGCCAGGTATTCCGTGGGGGGAAAAGGCGGGCGAACGGACGAACGGGCGGGCGTGATGCCGGCGAGCCAGGAAAAACCATGAACCAGTCGCAGCCATTGAGTGTGCAGTTCGGACTTGAGACCGAGATTGGCATCACCCGCCAGCAGCCGGAGGGCGTGGACGTGGTGGCCGAGTCGATCGCGCTGGTGCGCAGCGCAACGGCGCCGGGGGTCCGCATGTGCTGGGACTATCGTTGCGAGGATCCGCACATGGACGCGCGCGGGTTCCGGGTGAAGGAGTTGTTGCAGGACGTGGACGAGGCGGATTACGCGGGAACGGACGCCGCGCGCCCGCTGAGTTTCATCGAGATCAAGAGCGACCTGGTGCTGCGGAACGGGGCGCGGTTCTACAACGACCACGCGCACCCGGAGTATTGCACGCCGGAATGCAGCACGCTTCTGGAGATCCTTCAGCAGGATTACGCGGGGGACGCGCTGTTGATGGCGTGCGTGGACGGGTTGAATCTCGCCACCGACAACGCGGTGCGATTGTACAAGAACAACACGGACTTTCGCGGGCACAGTTACGGATGCCACGAGAACTATCTGATCCCCCGGCGGGTGTCCTGGGATGTGCTGTCGCAGGCCATCCAGGCGTTTTTTGTCACGCGCCAGATCTGCTGCGGCGCGGGCAAGTTCGGCTGGGAGGAGGAGGATCGTTTTCTGCAGCCGGGATTCCAGGTCAGTCAACGGAGCGATTTCTTCTCGGAACTCCAGAGTGTGGACACGATGCAGCGGCGGCCGCTGGTGAACACGCGGGACGAGCCGCACGCCAACCAGGATCATTACCGCCGATTTCACGTGATCATCGGGGACGCGAACCTGTCGTTGTTTTCGACGTATTTGAAGGTGGGCACCACGAGCCTGGTGTTGCAGGCGATGGTCAATGGAGCGCCGCTGGGGGCGTTCCCGCGAATCGCGGACCCGCTGCGGGATTTGAAGCGCATTTCGAGGGACGCGACGTGGCGGTGGGAATGCCGGCTGGCGAACGGCCACGTGACCACGGCCGTGGAGGTCCAGCGGCGCTACCTGGAGATCGTGAAGGACTACGTGCAACCGTTGACCGGCGAATGGCTGCAACTGTACGAGGACTGGGAGGAAGTGCTGCGGGACCTGGAACGCGATCCCCTGTCCACGGCGGACCGGCTGGACTGGTCGGCGAAGTACAAGCTGATTCAGGCGTTTCGCGAAGCGGAGGGAGTGGGGGCGGACGATCCGTGGCTTCGGAGTCTCGACCTGGCCTATCATCTTCTGGACCGCGAGGAAGGATTGTATTTCGGCCTGGTGGAGCAGGGGGCATTGAGGACGCCGTTT
>DATKEE010000272.1:0-8712 GCA_035544555.1 Candidatus Methylomirabilota bacterium | reverse complement strand
CTTGATTTGCGGATGAACAGACGGCACAGAACAGGAAACGATTGCGATACCGATACCGATACCGATACCGATCGCGGCAATAATTCGTTCATCCGCTTCATCCGCGAAATCCGCGGTCCTTTTCCCCAGTCTGATGAGTTTTCCTTCCCTCACCCTCATTCCCTCCCCATTCGTGGGGCAGGCTTCGCATTCAGTCGATGGGGAGAGGGAGGACGCGACGACGATCCTTACTCCGTCGCTGGCTCCTTTGGATTTCGTTTCAATGTCAGGCTTTCCACGCGCATTCCGTCCATCCTCTCCACTCGCAGTTCAAACCTTCCGCACCGGACGACATCGCCCGGTTTGGGAAATCCACCCAACCGGTGGGTCACCCATCCGCTGGTGGTGCTGATGCCCTCCTCCTCCAGCGCCTCACCGACCACTTCTTCCAGTTCGTGCAACGGCAGTTCACCCGACATCTCCCAGACGTCCTCCTCCTTCTTCACCAGCAACGGCACCTCCTGATCGAACTCGTCCTGGATCTGGCCGACCAGTTCCTCGAGAATGTTCTCGAGCGTCACCATGCCGATGGTGCCGCCGTACTCGTCCACGACAATCGCCATGTGCAGTTTTCGATCGAGGAACAATTGCAACAGCTTCTCCAGCCGGGCGGTGGGCGGCACATAGATCAAAGGCCGCGCCACCGGTTTGAGATCCGCCCCCCGGCTTGCCCGGGCACGCATGGCGAACAAATCCTTGAAATGCACCACGCCCAACAGGTGGTCCACGTCACCCCCCTCGGACAGGGGGAAACGCGAATAGCGGCTCTTTTCGGCGAGCTCCAGGCACCGCCCCATCGCCGACTGCATGTCCAGCACCACCATCTGCTTGCGCGGACGCATCACGTCGCGGGCGACCCTCTGGCGCAGCGTCATCGCGTTGAACACAATGTCGCGTCCCAGCGACGTTCCACCGGTGTGCTCACGGGTGGCCGACACCAGCAACCGCAACTCCTCCTCGGAGTGCACGAGTTCGGATTCTCCGACGGGCTGGATGCCGAAGCAGCGCAGAAGCCAGTTGGCGGCATGGTTCAGCGCCCAGATGAACGGATACGTCACCCGATAAAACCATTGCAACGGGCGGGCGATCCAGAGCGTCGTTGGAAGCGGCTTGCGAATGGCCAGGGATTTCGGCGCCAGCTCCCCCACCACAATGTGCAGAAAGGTGATCACGGAGAAACCCACGCCGAAGGCGATGGTGTGCCGCGCCTCCGGGGAGTCGATCCGCATCCATTCCATGACGGGTTCCAGCAGGGAGGCGAACACCGGTTCGCCCACCCAGCCCAGGCCCAGACTGGCGAGCGTGATCCCAAGCTGGGTCGCGCTCAGCGCGGCGTCCAGATTGTGCACCAACCGCCGCGCGATCCCCGCCCGCCGGTGACCCTGGACGATCATCGGCGACAATTGCGTGTCGCGCACCTTGACGATGGCGAACTCCGCCGCCACGAAAAAGCCGTTCAACAGCACCAGCCCCAGCACGATCAACAACTTCCACGAGATATCGAACAGGATCTCCATCTACAGGCTTACCTCCCCGAAGATCACCGTCAGCAGATCCTCCAAACTCACGATCCCGGTCTGCCGGCCGTCGGGCGCCAGCACCACCGCCAGCCGCTCGCCGCTCCGCCGCAACTGCCGCAGCGCCTCCTCGATCCGCATCTCCTGCCACAGGGAGAACACCGGCTTCATGAAGCCCGAAACCGGCAGGCTCTCGTCCACGTCGGAGCGATACAGCACATCCTTGAGACTGAGCAGGCCGCCAATCCGGCGCGTGTCCCCCTCCCCCTCCGTCACCGGCAGCCGCGTCAGGCGTTGGTCCCGGCAGATTTCCAGCCCCTGCTTCAACGGCGTCCCGCGATCCACACACGTCGTCCGCTGCAGCGGCGTGGCGATACGGCCGACGGTCAATTGGTTGAGATCCAGAACCCGGTTGATCATCTGCCGCTCCTCGACGGTCAGCCCCTGCGTCGCGTCATGCATCAGAATGCGCAACTCGTCCCGTGTCCCGAACCAGCGCCCCTCGAACATCCTTCCCCCGGTCCAGTGCAGCAGCCCGCGCGAAATGCGGCTGACCACCCAGACCAGCGGGGAAAGCGCCGCGTGCAGCGAACGAAAGGGCCGCGCCAGCAGCAGGCACAGCCGGTTCGGGAACTGCCGGAAGAGAACCTTCGGAAACAATTCGCAGAAGACGTAGAACAGGAAGACTCCCGCCACGAACGCCAGTAGAAACAACACGGGCCTCGAACTCAAATGCCGGTAGGCCAGCGCCACGGCCAGGCACACCGCCAGAAAGTTCGTCAGTGTGTTGCCCACCAGAATCGTCCACAGAAAATTTTCGGGATCCTCCAGAAACCGATGCAACACCCGGGCGCGCGGATTGCCCGCGCGCACCAGTTGCCGGATTCGCAGGGGATTCAACGCCAGCACGCCCGACTCCATCCCCGACAGGACGGCCGACACCGCCACGCACACGGCGATTCCCAGCAGGGGCGCGAAGGTCGTGTCCATTACGCCGCCCCCCGCTTTCCGATCACCTCGACCAGCACCTCGCGAACCCGCCGTTCATCCACCGTTTGCGCCGTCAATCGCAGCCCGCGAAAGTTCACCGCCTGCCCCGCCGCCGGCACCACCTCGTTCAACATCGTCACCAGCCCGCCCAGGGTATCAACCTCCGCCACGGCGCCGATGCCCGCGTATTCGCGCCGGAACCCCTCGATCCGCATCGCCCCGTTGACCCGCCACCGGCCGTCGCCGAGCCGCTCCATCAGGAAGCCCTCCTGTTCGCCCTCCCCGCGGATGTCCCCGACAAGTTCCTCGAGGATGTCCTCCATGGTGACGATGCCCGCGGTGGTTCCGAATTCATCCAGCACGATGGCCAGGCCGCGCTGCTGGCGTTGCAGGCTCTTCAACAGGGTCAGCAGATTCATGCTCTCCGGCACGAACGATGGAAACTCAATCGCCTCCACCAGGTCGTTCCGGGGATCGAGCAGGAAGGTCCGCGTGTTCAACACCCCCACAATCGTGTCCGGCGTCTCGTCGTAAACCGGCAACCGCCGCTGCTTGAACCTCCGCGCGGCCTCGATCATCTCCTCCACCGTCAGGTCATCCGGAATGCACGCCATCCGCGTTCGCCGCTTCATCACATCCTTCGCCGTCCGCCGGTCCAGCCGGATGATCTGCTGGATCATCCGCGTTTCCGCCGGCCCGAGCGACCCCTGTTGCGCGGCCAGTTCCACCAGTTCGAGGTACTCCTCCTCCGACAGCAGCGCCTGCGGTTGCACCGATTTCGGAACCACGACTCGAAGCAACCGCGCAATCAGCCACTGGGCGATCCCTCGCAGGGGCTGGGACACGCGTTGAATGGCGGACATCGGTCCTCCCACCGCCAGTGCCCATCGCTCCGGCGCCCGGACCGCCAGGGCCTTCGGAATCACCTCGCAACCCACCAGGATCGAAGCCAGCAGGATCAGGGGCGTCCACACCAGCGACCACCCGTCCCGCAGCGCCACCCAGATCGGCAGGACGACGATCACGGCATTGGCCAGCGTGTTTCCAAAGACAATCGTGGCGAGCAGATCCTGGGGCCGCGACAGCAATCCCGCCACCGCCTTCCCGCGCGCCCCTCCCGTCTCGGACAGCCGGCGCGTCTCCCACTTCTCCAATGAAAACAGCGCGGTCTCCGCCAACGCGAAAAAAAAGCTGATCGCCGCGAAAAGCAGCCCGCCTGCGACGGCCACAATCGGCGTCAAAATCATACGGCTCGAAGTATCCGCGAAGCCTCCCTCGCGCTAAAGCGAAAATTGACAGGTTTAACGCGGTTCGACGCGGGCCCTCCCCCGGTCATCGCGTTTCCCTCCTTTTCAAGGCCTTCGGCCGCCATTCCGGGCGCGTTTATCGCGTGCCCATTCCGACACTCTGAACCGTCTGGAACAGCTTGCCCTCGGTCTTGATGCTCGGAGCGATGATGATCTCCGTCTCCTGAAACTGCCGGATGGTCGCCGCGCCCACATTGCCCATGCAGGTCGTGATGGCGCCCACCAGATTCTGCGATCCATCGTCCACCGTCGCCGGACCAAAGAGGATTTGTTTCAACGAACCGGTGATGCCGACCTTGATACGGGTGCCGCGGGGAAGGTTCGCGTGCGGCGTGGCCATGCCCCAGTGATTGCCCTGGCCGGGCGCCTCCTGGGCCCGCGCAAACGCGCTCCCCACCATCACCGCGTCCGACCCGCAGGCCAGCGCCTTGCACACGTCGCCGCCCTTGCTCATCCCGCCGTCCGTGATGATCGGAACGTAGCGGCCGGTCTTCTTGAAAAATGTGTCGCGCGCCGCCGCGCAGTCCACCGTCGCGGTCACCTGCGGCACACCCAGGCCCAGCACCCCGCGGCTCGTGCACGCCGCCCCCGGTCCCACCCCCACCAGCACCGCCGCCACGCCGCTCCCCATCAATTCCAGCGTCACCCCGTAGGTGACCGCGTTGCCGATGATCACCGGGATGCGCATGCTCTTGACGAACGCCGCCAGGTCGAGACTCTTGTACTCCGTGGACACGTGCCGCACGGTCGAAACCGTGGATTGAACGACGAAGACATCCGCTCCCGCCTCCTGGGCAATGGCGCCGAAACGCTCCGCCTTCTGGGGAATCGAACTGACCGCGGCCAGCGCGCCGGCCTGCTTGAGTTCCTGAATCCGTCGGCCAATCAACTCCTCCTGAATGGGAGCCAGATACAGCTTCTGAATCAAGGAGGTCACCGCCTCGCGATCCGCCTGAACCACCTGCGACAACACATCGGCCGGATTCTCATACCGCGTCTGAACCCCCTCGAGATTGATGACCCCAAGCCCGCCAAGCTTGTGCATCTCGACGCAAAACTTCACGTCCGTCACCCCGTCCATCGCGCTGGCCAGGATCGGAATCTTCAACGTGATCGATTCGCCGTCCGGACGGGGAATCTGGAACCGCGTATCCACCTCGTTCGGGTTGATCGTCACATCGCCCGGCACCAGCGCGATCTCATCAAAGCCGTAAGTCACCCGCGCCTTCCGGTTTCGGCCTATCCACATTCCCATATGCTTTCGAGGTCCTTCTAATTAAAAGGATTGAACGGGCAAACCCGTTCAACCCCGGCCGCTTTCCTAGAATTTGATCGCGCTGTTCAACGTGCCGCACTGCGAACAGCGGGAACGATCCACGTCAGGGTCGTCCGTATAAACAAACCCGCAGCTCTCACAACGAAAAATCTGATCCTCGGTTGGCTGAGGCTCGAATCGTCTCCGACGTTGCTCGGAATATATGGCGACGAAAGAAATCGCCGCAAGCAAAGAAACCACATAAACCGTCAGCAGCGTGTCCGCACTCATCGTTCATTCATCCTGAAACACTTGTCATCTACGACCCGTCTCACGGTTCACCGGAGGGCGCGGTCGTCGGAGCCGGCGGCACCGCCCGCCATCGGAAGATCAACCGGCCATGCATCAACCCATCCGCCGTCCTCGGTACTTCCCGCCCGCCCTCCAGCATCGGACGGAATCGCACCGTCCGCGCCGTCCGCATCGCTTCCTGGTCGGCAACCGTCAACCCGCTCGAACTCAAAAGCCGGTGTGTCTCCACGTCCCCGGCCGCATTGACCCCGACCTCCACCACCGAATTGGACAGCACGTCCGAATGCGGCCAGGACCGCAAAACCGGGGGGGGAACCATCCAGCCGCGCCCCGCCGGCGCCCCTTCAACCACCAGCGTGGATTGCGCCGGAACCGCCAGACTCGGCAGCACCAGATCCAGCGAGGGACGCGGCGCCAGCCCGCCAACCACCTGAAAGGGACGCGAACTCGAAGCCCGAGCGTATCGCTTGAATTCCTCCCCCAAGCCGTCCAGGTTCGGCCGCAGCCATTGCGGCGGCTCGGACCAAACATGCGACACCTCCGGTGACTCAGGCAGCTTCATCCAGGCTTGGCCGGAAAACCCCCGCGAATGCGCCAGCGCAAACAACGTCGGATCCTCCAGTTCAAGCAGGGCTTCCAGCCGCGCGTCCTCCACCCGCCCGGGCAGCCAGCGCACCGACGGCCCCGTCACGTCCACTGACGCCGATCCCGCGGGCTCCGAGAACAGCCAGATCAGGCTGATGTGCAGGCCCGCGCATAACACGATCAAGAACCCCCAGCGCCTCGGCGACCACGGATGCGGTTCTACCGGGGCCGTGTTCATGGGTCCTCCTCCAGCCCCGGCAACCCCAATCGGGGGGGCGGCCGCGTCGCCATCAAAAACTCCCGGATTCCCACCTCGTCTCCCAATGCAATCAAACGATCCACCATCCCCCTCTCCACGTGCTGATCCGCCATGATCACCATCGTCAGCGGTCCCGACGATCTCGCGACCGCCCGCGCCAGCCGCGTCCTCAATTCCTCGCCGGTCACCAGACGGTTCTCATGGTAAATCTGCCCGCCGAGGTTCACGGCGACCACCACCACCGGTCCGGGCGCGACGGGCCACCCCATGCCCTCCGGCAGATGGATGGACGCGCCCGGCGCCTCGAACACCGCCCCGCTGTCCCTGGCCATGTTCCTCAGTCTCACCAACACCGCCGCGTCCACCTCCGGCTCGGCGCGCGCCTCCAGCACCACACCGTTCGTCGATTCATCCTTCGCCTCCTTCAACCGCCGCCTCAGCGTCTCCTCCTCCACGGGTTGCTCGCCGATCATCAACCTTCCCTCCGCGCTCACCCGCACCACGACCCGCGTCCCCTCATCGGCGTCCCCCCGCGCGGACGGCATCCGCAACGGCAGCCCGGGCGTGTACACCAGCGAGGAATTTAGCAGGATGAAAATGATCAGCAGAAACAGCACGCTCATCACCGGCGCCACCTCGAGCTGGCCGCGGAAGATCTTGGCGTTCCGGGGAAACTTCATTCCGTCCGCTCCACCGGCATCTCGGTCACCGTGTTCACAATCTCGGTCGCCGCCTTTTCCATGTCGAGCACCACGGAATTCACGCGGCTGACCAGGTAGTTGTAGCCGGCGTAACTGGGAATGGCCACCGCCAGCCCCGCCGCCGTGCACAGCAGCGCCTCCCACACGCCGCCCATCAACAATCCCGCGTGCGCGAACTGCCCCTCCTCCTCCATCCGCACAAAAATCCGAATGAACCCCAGCACCGTCCCCAGCAACCCCAGCAACGGCGCGATCTGAGCAATCGTCGCCAGCACGTTCAATTTCGCCTCCAGCCGGGGCACCTCCATCAAACCCGCCTCCTCGAGCGCCTCCCTTACCCCCTCCCGTCCGCGCTCCCGGTTCAGGATCGCCACCTTCACCAGACGCGCCACCGGTCCGGGCGTCGCGTCGCAAATCGATATCGCCTCCACCACGTTGTCCCGCTTCAACACGTTCCGCACCCCGCTCAAAAACTCCGTCGAATTGATCTGCGCCCGATGATAATGGAGCAGCCGCTCGATGAAGACCACGATGGCCACCGCGCTGGCGGCAAGGATCACCCAGATGATCGGACCGCCCTTCGTCAATAGCATCGGCAACATCCCGTGGTTTATAGGAGTGCCCCCACAAACTTCAAAGTTCAAAGTTGTCCACGCGGATTCCGACACCCGGATTCCGGCAATTGACGACTCCCCCGCCCGGAACTACGCTCCCCTCATCCGCTTATGCCACTGAAAATCACCATCGAGTATTGCAGCGTTTGAAACTACGAACCTCAGGCCGTCGGTCTGGCGGAAAAACTTCTGAGGCTCAAACAGGATATTCAATCGCTCACCCTCATCCCCGCCGGCGGCGGCAAGTTCGAGGTCACCGTCAACGGGGAACTCATCCACTCCAAAACAAAGTCCGGTGAATTCCCCGATCCCGATGCCATCCTCCGCGTCGTTCGCGCCCGCCGCTGACCCGGTCAACCACCATTCCCGGGATGCACCTCCACCCTCGATTCTTCCCTTCCCCGGTGATTTTCGATTAACTCGCCGCGCCGATCCGCCGATGTCTGTCCGTCCCTGTCCGATCCGTGGAGAGTGAAGGGTGCCTGGTGGCCCCCACGGTCTTCAAAACCGTCGTTCCGGAACCCTGTTCCGGAAGGTGGGTTCGATTCCTACCCTCTCCGCCATCAACGACTTGCGAACACGCCCTGACACCGCATTTTCAATCGCCGCTTGACGTTTGCAGACAGTTTTGCGACACTTCGCGACATGAAAACACGCAAGGAGAAATGGCCCCGCACCGTGTCCGTCGGCAACGTCAAGGTCCGGGTTTACCGGGTGGAGCGGGCCACCGGCTACACGTCCTTCCAGGTCGCCAACAGCACATCAGGACGCCGCCGGCTGGAGTCGTTCGCGAATGAGCGCGAGGCCATGAATCGCGCCGTACAGATCGCCCGCCAGCTTTCCAGTGGCGAGGTGACCGCCGCAGGTTTCCGCAATGGGGACGCCGCCAGCTATGGCCGCGCAATTGAACTGCTCCGTCCGACCGGCTCGCCCCTGGAGATCGTCGCCGCGAACTACGCCAAAGCCTGCGAGGTTCTCGGTTCTGACCTGATCGTGGAGGCCGCGAGATACTACGCCGCGCGGCATCAGAAGGTGACACCAAAGCCGGTTGGCGAGGCTGTTCAGGAGTTCCTGGAACAACGCAAGCGGGACGGAGTGAAGCAACGCACCTACGACGACTTAAGAAGCCGGTT
>DATKEE010000271.1:0-10722 GCA_035544555.1 Candidatus Methylomirabilota bacterium | reverse complement strand
ATGAGTGATGAGTGGGAATTGAAGGGTTTATTGAATCAGGCGGGAAACCGCGGATGGGCGTGGATGAGGGCAAAGGAATAAAGGGAAAGGAGCGCGGACAGCTTGTCCGCGCCTGGAGCTGGTTCACGGGAAGTGCAGAGGGAGAAAGGGTAGCATTGGAGGGCCGGTCCCCGGCGCGGCTGGGCAGGGACAGGAGGATTCGCGCGAGGGGGAGGCGAGTGTTTCTGTTGCCTTGGGAGATTGCTCCAACTTTTAGAGAGTGATCCGGCTGATGTCGGATGCTACGGGGACGGGGGCGGACGGGAGTTCCGTACGGATCAAAAGCAAGCACACTGACTTATGAAAACTCTAATGAAAGCAGGTTATCTGATGCTGGTGATCGCCGGGTTGTCCGGGATGACCGGGTGTTCGGCGGAGGCGAAATATGAGCGGCACATCAAGCGGGCGGACGCCTACTTTGAGAAGGGCGAGCTGGACGCGGCCGAGATTGAGTATCTGAACGCGGTGCGACTGGACGAGTCGCAAGCGCATCCATTCAGCCGGCTGGCGACGATAGCGTTTGAGAGCGGGGATTTTCGCCGCGCGGTGCCCGCTTTGATGCGGTTGGTGGAGCTGGAACCGGAGGATTTGGAGGCGCGGTCCCAGCTTGCGTTGATTCTACTGGGCGCGGGTGAGTTTGACAGGGCCCGGGAACACGCGGAATTCATCCTTGAAAGGCAGCCCGGTGATGATCAGGCGGTGTTGCTGCTGTCCGACACCGCCCGCACCGAGTCGGAGATCGAAACGATTTTGGAGAGGCTGAACGGGCTGCGGACGCAACGGCCGGATTCGGCGGCCATTGAGCGGGGGTTGGCCAGCCTGCATATGCGGCGCGGGGAAGTTGAGGCGGCGGCAGCGGCGCTGGCGCGCGCGGAAGCGCTGGAACCGGAGTCCGAGCTGGTGCAGGTGGATCTGGGAATTCTGGAGTGGAGGAGTGGCAACCTCGAGGCGGCCGGCGAGCGGTTTCAGAAGGCGGTGCAAATCGCGCCCACGAATCCACTGGTGCGGATGAAGTCGGCGGATTTCGCGATTCGCAATGGCCGGGTGGAGGAAGGCAGGGAGGAGTTGGAGGAGATAGTCGGGTTTGCGCCGACGCATTGGGGGGCTTGGTTGTATCTCGGGCGGGTCGCGCTGGGTCAGTCGGATTATGAGTCCTGCTCGAACGCGGTGGAGAAAGTACTGGGGGCGAATCCACAGCATATCGAGGCGCGGTTGTTGCGCACGCGGCTGCAGTTGACGCAGGGGAATGTGGATGAGGCGATCACGGCGTTGGAACGTTTGAAGGAGGAATTCCCCAGCCTTGCCGAGGTGCATTATCAACTGGGCTGGGCACGGTTGATGAAGGGCGACGTGAACGAGGCGGCGAATGATCTTCAGCGGTCGCTCACCTTGAGGCCGGATCATGCCGAGACCACTTTGTTGCTGGCGGAAGTCAATCTGCGATCGGGGAACACGGCCGCCGCGATCAGTTCGCTGCGGAACTTTGTGCAACGGTATCCCGCGGTGGAACGGGCGCATCTGCTTCTCGCCGACGCGCATCGCGCGCAGGGAAACCTGGATCAGGCGCTCGCGGTCTATCTTGGCGCATCGAGGCAGTTTCCGGAACGGACCCGGGCGCCGTTCATGATGGGCCTGACGATGCGCCAGCAGGAGCGCTACGGCGAGGCGCGTGGAGTGTTCGAGGAACTGGTCCGTTCCAATCCGGATTACATCCCGGCCATCAATCAATTGATCGAACTCGATCTCGTTGAGGAGCGCCATGAAGCCGCGCTGTCGAGGGTGGACGCATTGATCGAGCGTCATCCCGAAGATGCGGGGCCTCATCTGATTCTGGCGCGGATTCATCGGGAGCGCGGGGATGACGAAGCCCGGGAGGCGGCTTTGTTGAAGGCGGTCGAACTGCAACCCGAATTAACCGCCTCCCACTTCCTCCTGGCCGAATTCCATCGGGACGCGGGACGTGCCGAGGAAGCCTTGAGGCAACTGGACGGAGTGCTCGCGCGGCAGCCGAACAACATCGCCGCCCATCTGCAGCGCGCGGCCATCCATCAGGTAAACGGTGATTTTGACGCGGCTCGCCTCGCGTATGAGAAGGTGTTGGAGGTCAATCCCGGGTCCGGACCCGCCCTGAACAACCTGGCCTACCTCTATTCGGAGAAGCTGGGAAGAGTGGACGAGGCGTTCGAACTGGCGCGGAGGGCCCGGGTAGCCATGCCCGGTGTTCCACATGCGGCGGACACATTCGGCTGGATTCAGTTTCGACGCGGCGAGTACGCCTGGGCGTTGAGCGTGTTGAAGGAGGCGGCGGACAAGCTGCCGGATGAACCGGAGGTTCAATACCACCTGGGCATGACGCATTACATGCTGGGCGAGGAAGGCGCCGCGCGGGTGCATCTGGCACAGGCGCTTCAATTGTCCCAGGATTTCGAGGGGCATGAACGGGCGAGGTCAGGCCTCGGCGTGCTGAATCTGGACGGAGACAATCTTGGACCGGAACAGGCGGAGTTCCTCGAGAAGCGTCTGGATCAGGAGCCGCGCGATCTTCCATCGCTGCTTCGACTGGGGAGGCACTACGAACGAAACGAGCAGGCGGCGAAGGCCAGGGATCTGTATGCCGGATTTCTCGGCCGGAATTCCAGGACGGTGCCGGTGATGCACCGTATGGCGGAAGTTTCGTGGGCCCGGTTTAACGATCTCGAGACGGCGTTGAAATGGGCCCGGGAGGCGAGGACCCTGGCGCCCAATAATCCGGATGTCGCCCTGCTGCTGGGGCGGCTGGCCCGGGAGACGGGTGATTACACCTGGTCGATGAACCTGTTGCAGGATGCCTCCGGAAGATCCCCGGCCAATGCGCGGGCGGATCTTGAACTCGCCGTCTCCTCGTTCCTCGCGGGGAAGGTGGTTGAGGCACGGACCGCGGCTGAAGCGGCCCTCCGGAAACAACCTTCGGGTGAACAGGAATCGAGGGCTCGCGAAATCCTGACCTTGCTGCGGGCGCATGAGAATCCGGATTCGACGATCGCGGAGGAAGTCGCGAAGGCATGGCAACAGAATCCTGGAGATCCCATGGCGCAGATGGCGATGGCGCGTCTGCACCTGCTGGGTAACCGGAGAGAGGAGGCCCGGAAAATCTACGAGGAGGCGCTCAAGACCCGTCCGGGATTCATTCCGGCGATGAAGGGACTGGCGCTGCTTCTGGGCGGCGAGCCGGGGCAGGAGGAGCGCAGTCATGAGCTGGCGACCGCGGCGCAGCGGATGCTCGGGGCCGATCCCCAACTCAACCGGCTGATCGGCATCCTGAGTTGCAAGCGCGAAGACTTCGCCCGCGCGGCGCAGTTGCTGACCCAGGCCACACGTCAGCAGCCCGGGGACGCGGAGGCGCACTTTTACCTGGGGGTTGCGCAGCACGAATTGAATCGGGTGGAGGAGAGCAAGGCCGCCCTGGAGCGGGCGATCGAACTCGATCCGCAAGGGGCCTTTGTGGAGGACGCCAGGAGGTTGCTGTCGAGTTCCGGGGGAAATGGATGACGCGCCGAACGACCCAGGGTTGCGCGGCTTCGCGGCCCGGCCGGGGATGACGTCGGATGGGACTTCATGATCTGGAGGGAAACCGCGGATGGGCGCGGATGGGCGCGGATGAGGGCAACGGAATCAACGGATGGGAGCGCGGACAGCTTGTCCGCGCATGGGATGGGGTGGCAAGAGATCCGGTGAGACCGGTCCTTGCCGGGATAACATTCGGACAGACTGCAAACACGCATGGTACCCCTGCTGGCATTTCTGCTCGGCGTCCTCATCCTGGTGATTGAGCTGGCGCTGGATCTGGGCTCCGAGTTCGCGACGGACGGAGCGACGATTGTGTCCCTGAAGACGGCGTCGCTGAGGGTGGTATCCCTTGCGCCCATCCTTTGGGTGCTGTTCAGCCTGAGTTACGCGCGCGGGGACTGGCGCCGGGAGTTCAAGGTGTGGTCGCCGGTCTTCGGGGCTTTTGGCTTGGTGGCCCTGGGCAGTCTGCTGGTTCCCTCGGACTGGCTTGTGCAACGGGTGATCAATTTGAAGGAGGGTGAGATTGTATTTGCTCTCGCCGGAGCGGGGAAGCTGGTCCATTTGTCCCTGCTTCTGGCCTGCATTCTTGTGTTGCTGAATCTGGAGCGCACTCTCCGGGGGGCGGTTGGGACGGCGCGCTGGCGCATCAAGTATGTTGTCTTCGGTGTCGCCATTATTTTCGCCACCCGCATTTACACGTGCACGCAGGTGCTGGTCTTCGGGGCGATGGATCCCGGCCTGCAGCAACTCGACGGCTTCGCGCTGTTGCTGGGATGCGGGATTGTCGGATTCGGCCTGATGCGTCAAGGGGTCCAGCGGATCGAGGTTTATCCCTCCCGTTCAGTTATCCAGGGTTCCGTGACGCTGGTGCTGGCGGGCCTGTATCTCCTGATTGTCGGGGGAATGGCCGAGTTGTTGAGCTGGTCCGGCGCGGAAGCGGTGTTTCCGATTGAGGCATTTGTCCTCCTGGTGGCGCTGCCGCTTCTGGCCGCATTGTTTTACTCGGAGCGCCTTCGCCAAAGAATACGGCTCTTTGTCAGCCGCCATTTCGGGCGGGCGCACTTCAATTACCGGGAGATCTGGTCGGACTTCGGCGGCAACGCGGGGTCCACGCTGGATCGGGAAACTTTCTGCCGCGGGCTTTCCGAGTGGGTGTCGCAATTGTTCCAGGCCCTGTCGGTTGCTGTCTGGATCTATGAGCCCGACAATCAGGCTTTTGTGGCGGAAGGATCGACATCGGGAGCCAGGGAACAGCACGCCTCCAGCTCCCGGGATCGGGAAGTGGCTGTCGCGGCCCGGGATGCCCTGCTGCAGGGCGGGATGCCGGTCGAATTGAAGGAATCGGACGAGGAGCCCTGGCGCCAGTTCCTGAAATCGCTGGTCACGCAGCGGTTCGAGACGGGAAGAATGCCGGTGTGCGTGCCTCTGATATGCCATGAGGAGTTGCTGGGCGTTCTGTTTGTGGCGGACCGGGTGAGCCGGATGGCGTTGAGCATGGAGGAGTTGGATTTGATGAAATGCATCGGGGATCAGGCCGGCCGGCATCTGCTGAACATCCGGTTGTCCGAGCAGTTGTTGAGATCGAAGGAGCTTGAGGCGTTTCAGGCCATGTCCACGTTCTTTGTGCATGACTTGAAGAACGTGGCCTTCACCCTCTCCCTGATGCTGGAGAATCTTCCCAAGCGGTTTGAGGATCCGGAGTTTCGACGGGACGCGCTGCAGAGCATCGACCGGACGGTCCGAAGGATTCAGGGTCTGATCGCCAACCTGGGACTGGTGCGGCAGCAGCTTGAATTGAACGTCCGGGAGGTGGACCTCAATGAATTGCTCCGGACGACCTTGAAGGGGTTGGATCCGACGGTGCAACAACTGGTGCAATCCGATCTGAACCCGCTTCCGCCGGCGCGGGTGGATCCGGACCAGATGCAAAGCGTTGTCGTAAACCTGTTGTTGAACGCGCGGGATGCCGTCGATGGAATCGGAAGCATTCGGTTGGAGAGCCGGGCGGATAACGGGTGGGCGGTGGTGAGCGTCTCGGACACCGGACCCGGCATGACCGGGGAATTCATACAGCGCTCCCTATTCCGTCCATTTCGGACCACGAAAAAGAACGGTGTCGGCGTGGGATTGTTCCATGCCAGAAAAGTGATTGAAGCGCATCAGGGAAGGATCGAAGTCCGGAGCAAGCCGGGCGAAGGTACCGTCTTCCTCCTGCACATACCCATCGAGAATTCATGAAACCAAACCTGCTGATTGTTGACGATGACGAGGAAATCCGCACCCAGGTCAAATGGGCGCTGAGCGAGGATTATGAAGTGGTGGTGGCCGAGGACCGGCCTTCGGCAGTGAAGGTTTTCGGAGAAGCACGTCCGCTTGTGGTTCTGATGGATCTTGGACTGCCGCCCAATCCGGGGGCACCGGACGAGGGACTGGCGGCGCTTGCGGAGATCCGGACAGCCGATCCGATGGTGAAGGTCATCATTGTGTCCGGCCAGAACGAACGGGAGATTGCCATGCGCGCCATTAGTGACGGAGCCTTCGATTTCATCAGCAAACCGGTGCAGCTCGATGAATTGCGCACCATTGTGAAGCGCTCGTTTTACGTGGCGAATCTGGAGCGGGAGTATGCCGCGGCGCAGCAGGCCGTTCCGGAGGGGGGATTCGAAGGGTTGCTGGGGACCAGTGACAGGATGCAGCAGGTGTTCACGGCCATCCGCAGGGTGGCGACGACCGACGCGCCGGTCCTGATACTGGGAGAGAGCGGCACGGGGAAGGAGATGGCGGCAAGGGCGATACATCGGCGCAGCCGGCGCAAGCGCGGACCCTTTATAGCGATCAATTGCGGGGCGATTCCGGAGACCCTGCTTGAGAGCGAGCTGTTCGGACATGAGAAGGGGTCTTTCACCGGCGCCCACACCCAGAGACCGGGACGCATCGAATCGGCGGCCGGGGGAACATTGTTCCTCGATGAATTGGGCGAGCTGCCTCCGCCGCTGCAGGTCAAGCTGCTGCGCTTTTTGCAGGATCAACGGATTGAGCGCGTTGGCGGGAGAGTGGAGATTCCGGTGGACACGCGGGTGATTGCCGCCACCAATCTGGATCTGCAGAAGGCCATGGTGGAGGGCCGGTTTCGGGAAGACCTCTATTACCGGCTGGCTGTGGTGGTCATCAAGTTGCCGGCGTTGCGGGAGCGGGAAACCGACGTGGAATTGCTGGCAAAGTCCCTCCTCCAGAGGTATGTGACCGAGCACCGGCGCGAGTCGCTGAAGTTCGCGCAGACCGCCCTTTGTGCCATCAACCAGCACACGTGGCCAGGGAATGTGCGTGAACTCGAGAACCGGATCAAACGCGCGGTCATCATGGCCGAGGCGTCGCGGATCACACCCGAAGACCTCGAATTGGAGTATGCGCCCGCGGGTTCCGGTGAAATTCGGTCGCTGAAGGAGGCCCGTGAGGCCTTGGAGCGCGACATGGTGTTTGAGGCGTTGCGCCGGCACGGCAAGATCAGCCGGGCGGCCGACGAACTCGGTGTGAGCCGTCCCACTTTGTATGAATTGATGGAGAAGCTGGGTATCCGGAAGGAGGAGGTGCTGGCGGGCGCAGGCCCGGAAGCTGTGACCTCGTCCGGATCGAGTGGTACGACCCGATTCACCAAGGTTTCGTAGCGCGTCACAGGTAGGGCAAAGTGCGTATCTCCCTCAATTAAAGGCGGTTTGTGAACCAGCAACCCGTCGGATATCCTTACAGTCTGGTCATCTCCAGCGTGCGATCGAGCCAGCGTTTGATTCATTTTGAAATGTATAAGCGATTAATTAACAATATGTTGGCTCCATTTTGTCGGAGTGCCTGTCCCGTGTGGTGTGGTGGCTGCTAAGGTTGAGACAGGAGTTGTGAGACTCCTGAAAGACTCTAGTAACGAAGTTAAAAATCCAACAGACTTATTTATGAAAGCCATCCAAACAGCAGTCAGTAGCCGCCGGAGCGGGTTACGCAAATTGATTTCAGCCGGTGCAGCGATGCTGGCTGTATCCTTGTTTGCCTCCAATGCGTCCGCCATCCAGATCGGCGGAAACATCACGTTCACGGGCGGTGCGACGCTCAATGGTGCTCTGAGTTCGGCGACGAGCGTTACCAGCTTCGAGAATGTCCAGGTGCTAAACCTGGATGGTGCATACAGCGGCTTCGTCTCGGTCGGGGATGCCGTTACGATGGCCCCTTCCTGGCAATTCAACCCCTCAACGGCCGTCAATGGACTTTGGAGCGTGGGAGGTTTTAGCTTTGACTTGATTGCCTCAACCATCGAGCACCAAAGCAACGCTGGATTGACCATCTCCGGTACGGGAACGCTTTCCGGCAACGGTTACGAATCCACCTCCGGTCTATGGTCGTTCTCGACCCAGTCCATCTCGTCGGGAGGAGTGTTCAGCTTTTCAGGGGCAACAACGAGCACGGCGGCAGTTCCCGATTCGGGGAGCACAGCGATGCTTCTTGGTTTGGTGTTAATCTCCATTGTCACCATCAGCCGTTTTCGCAATTGACGACTTAACAGTACGGCCCCCCTGAGAGGGCAATCTGATCTCTTAAAAAACCGGTGGATCTCTCCACCGGTTTTTTTGTGTCTGCATACCGGAATCCGGGTTAGAGAAGGCCGGTCCGACCGGCGTCAGTTTATCGAGTCTTCCTTCCACGCCATTTTCAAGCCGCGTTGGGTTTGCGGGTGCTTTCCCGCCAGAAGGCTTCGCAGATCGGTTGCCAGGACTTCGGCCTGAGAGATCCATCCCTGCGGGTCATGGCTCCGCATCCCATTCGGCTTTGCTGACGCACAGATCCGGGCCATAGACCTTGAGCTTGTGGTGAGACACCATCGGCTTCGCCTCCTGTCTCGGTGTGTGACGTTACAAGCGCGAGGATAGTTTGCGGTAAAGTTCGCGGTAAAGTCGCGTCGGCTAAATGTCCAGACTCCCGCGCCCCCCGCGTGTTTTTCCGTCCGTACGGATAAAAAACGCGCGCGGGACTGCCGGGGGGCGGGCGCCGATCTCTATTCCCCGGTGAGACAGTAGAGGGTCTTGTGTCCCCGGATGAACAGGTCCCGGCCGACAATGGCGATGGAGGCGTCGGTGTTGTCGTCGAGTTTGTTGGTGGCCAGCACTTCCGGCGTGGTGCCCTTTTTCAGAACCAGGCACGTGCCGTCCCGGCCCAGTACATAGACCCGGTCGGCCGCGCCCACGGGTGAGGCGTAGATGCCGCGGATGTCTTCCAGACGTTCGGCGTCGAAATGGGGTTCGCCTGTTTTCGCGCCGGTGTTCTTGTCGAGGGTGACCAGGAAATCATCGTCGCCTTCATGGTCCCACAACACGACGACTGTATCCCCGTGAAGCGCCGGTGAACTGCCCTCGCCGAAGCCGAGGCGGGTCTGCATGTCGCCCAGGTCCTTTTCCCATTTCAGGTTGCCCTGGAGATCGTAACCGTAGATGCCGCGTGAACCGAAGGAGACGATGAGGACATCGCCATCGGTGATCGGGGATGCGGAGGCGAAACCATGATCCTGATGATGTCCTTCGTGGGGAACCTGTTCGCGGGCGACCTTTTGCCAGAGGGTCCGGCCTGTCTGGCGGTCCAGGGAAAGCACCACGAACTGGTAGATCTCGTCAGGCGGGGGTTCTCCGCCGAAACCGCCTCGACCACGTCGTCCGCCCTGCCCCTCCTGTTCTGCAGCATCGTCGGTCGTGGTGGTGGCGGCTGAAGCTTCGGTCTTTCTGCCGGTGGGGATGGCGGTGAGGATGAAGACTTGATTGTCGCGGATGATGGGAGTCGAGGTGCCGAAGCCGGGGATGGCGACCTTCCATTTGACGTTTTCGGTTTCGCTCCAGCGCAGGGGCGGGTTGGCTTCAGGCGCCACCCCGGTGTTCATGGGTCCACGCCATTGGGACCATCCGCCGGTGGCGGGCGAGCCGGCGGCGGCGAAAGGAACGGCCGCGGCCAGCAGGATCGCACCGACGAGAAGCGTGGTGCGGGAGAGAAATTCAGGTGGGACGTTGAGCAACGCGTGTCGCATGGGGGCGCGATCGCACGCGGGAGGAATGGACGTTTGCATATTCCTTGGAGGACGGACACCGTGAGGATCAGGTTACCAGAAGCGGTCAACCACCCGTTGCGAGTCGCGTCAGGGAATCGAGCGCGGGCTGTCGCGGCGCGGCCGGACTGGAGAAAAGTTCACGCAGGGCGGGGACGGCATTGCCCCAGGCGATGGTCCATGGGGGAAGGAGGGCATCTTCGTGGGATTTCGGTTTCGGCAGGAAACGCTCCCCGGCAAGGGCAGTGCCCAGCGGGAGGATGGCTTCCAGCAGGGCGGCATGGGATTCCTCCGCCAGTCCGGCGTCATCGAGGACCCGTGCCATCTTGAGTTTTCTGGCGGCCTGTTGTTTCAGCGCGGCGATCTCCTCCTGTTGTTCCGCCGTGAGGGCTGGAGTGACAGGGTCGGACTCATTGACTGGAAAAAGCGGGCGTGTCGCGCGGGTGGTCTTCGCGACAAGGCCGGCGTCGATCAGGCGTTGGAGGGCTTCATCGGTGGCGCGGTCGATGACTTCGAGGCGGACCGGGGCGAGCGGATCGGATCGGCCGGGGCCGAAGTAATCCTGGTGGAGGGCATTGAGGCGTTCGCGCCACTGGGCGGCGTCGCGATCGACGACGATATAGAGGACGGAATGGGGGGCCTGTTCGGGATACCGTTCCTCGCAGCGGAGGAGGGCGCCATTGATGCGCCGGCCGGCTTCGTGAGCGAAGCCGAGGGCGCGGTCGGCGGGGAGCGGGGGCTGGCGGTCCGGGGCGGATGTGTTGAGATCGGCGGGCGCGATGAGCTGGCGGAGTCTGTTCAGGAACGCCTGGCGTCCGCTCTGGAACTGGATGCTGGAGAGATTGCCCAGGCGGTCGAGGACACCGTCGGCGAGGGCGCGTTTGTTGGAGAGGGTTTCGAGCATGCGGTGCTCGATGGTGTTTTCGGAGACGAGGTTGATGACAGTGACGGGGCGGGTCTGGTTTTTGCGCCAGGCGCGGGCGATGCGATGTTCGAGTTTGGCGGGGTTCCAGGGGAGGTCACAGTTCACGACGACGCTGGCGTTCTGGAGATTCAAGCCGGTG
>DATKEE010000270.1:0-6430 GCA_035544555.1 Candidatus Methylomirabilota bacterium | reverse complement strand
GAAATTTAAATGAATGCGTCAGGATGGGCACGTCGTCCAGCACGGTGCGATGACCGACCAGCCTTGTCCGCCCGTCCACTTCTGATCGTTGTCCCAGTACAATGGTAACGCCTTGGGTGGCGACGAGGCGGGAGGTCACTGTTTTTTCCGTGCCCGTATCTTCAAAGTGCAGGTTGTCGATGGTGATCTCCGGTGTGGCTCCGACGTTGGAATGGGTCACCTCAACCGGGAAGGACACCAGGGAATACTTCGGAACAGCAGTGAGCGAAAGGGGCGGAACGTAGCCACCGTTGACGTCCGCCTCAAGGAGGACGCGGTCTTCGAGTGGTTCCCGGTCAAATGGCGCGTAGGTGAGGTCTAGCCGCCTGAAATTGTAGGAGGGTGCCAGAAGTTCGAAGCGCTCCGTGCCGATGCCGAGTCGTTCGTGGACATGGCCCACTTCCAACCGTTGCTCCGCAAGGTCGCGATATTGGTAGAACGGCACCTTCCCGAATTCGAACCGATAGCCGCCATGCCTCATGGAGCCGGCCGCGTTGTTGAACCAGTAATTTCCCTCCTCGGGTGCGGTCAGGTCGAATGCGCCCACCCAACTTTGGCTGCCAGGGATTCCGGGATACTGCGTTTGGAATTCGAGGTTGAATCGTCCAGGGTAGCTGAACCCTGCGGCCCGGTAAGTATGCGTCCCACTGTCCAGCACGTGAAACTCCATGCCGGTTAAGTCTTGCAGGTCGTGATTCGCCCAGAAGGCCGTTAGATACCGGCCGTTGTTCTCCCCGGCTTGATCTCTGTATCCCATGACCAACACATGATCCCAGTCCGCGAACAACGCCGCCGGCGGATTGCGATTGGCGCCGAAAACCACCCCGCCCGTCAGAGTGCCGTCCATCAAGTTGAGGCTTGCAATCCGAACGTGATCGGCCGCGTTCAACCCCGCGTTGTTGGCGAAGAACATATTTTTGCCTCCTCGTGTCCGGCTGGACTGGAAAACGGTCGCGTCGTCGTCCGTCAGTTCGTAGTGCGTGGTCCATGCGAGTGAAAGGTTGTCCCGGTTGATTTTCGCAAAATGCCGGCCGCGCAGGCCTTCCGCGCTTCCCGGCGATTGGGAGGTCATCAATACGGCGCCCGGCAATTCATGCAGGCGCACCTCCGACATGTCGACGGCGACCGCGCCGTCGCCGGTTTGCAGACTGTATTCCCGGGCCTGTTCCAGTTCACCGGTTGGGCCGTGTCTGGCCAGTTGCACTTTTCCCTCCTGAACCGAGAGAGAGTAGACCTTACCGTCGAGAAACCTAAACGCATCCGACGTCCGCACGTTGCCGGAAGCTTCCAGGCTGAATTCCAACGCGGCTTCCCCCCCGTCCGGGTCGGGATTGAATTGGGAGAATTCCGTCTTGTCTGTATTCCCGTCGTAAGTGGCCACCACCACCCGGTCCTCCCGCGTGAGGCGGAGGAAGGCGCCGCCGGCCGGGTTGTTTACCTGATAACTCCAGTCCAATGAACCGCCGGGACTAAGCTTGACGATGGAGTTGAAGACATCGTCGTTCAGCTCGTAGGTGATTGTGGCGACATATCCGAGCCCCGAGGCGGCGTTATTGATCGCGGAGATGTCCAAATGGTGGCCCTCAGCTTCGGGGTGATGTAGGTGATGTGGTTGCCGGCGACATCCGCCGCGTGAAGGATTGAACCGGACAACATCGCCATGATCACGGGAAGTCCGGCGCCATGGCACCAGGTGGAGGCCGGGCCACGGAAAACACCCGTGTGAAGTTCGTGCAGGCGGGGAGGGGCGGAGTTCATGGGGTCGTGGACCCGGTTGCCGGGTTCAGGCGTTGTAGGTGCTGGAGGAGACGTCGCCGCCGCGGCCGGTCCAGTTGGTGTGGAAGAATTCGCCGCGGGGTTTGTCGATCCGTTCGTAGGTGTGGGCGCCGAAGTAATCGCGCTGTGCCTGGAGGAGGTTCGCCGGCAGGACGGCGCTGCGATACTGATCATAGAACGCCAGGGCCGTGGAAAACGCGGGGGCGGGGATGCCCTTCTTGCAGGTGGTGGCGACGACGTTGCGCCAGCCTTTCTGGGCGGCCTTGATGCCGCCGCGGAAGTAATCGTCGAGCAGGAGGTTGAGCAGCTTTGGATTTTTGTCGTAGGCCTCCTTGATGTGGCTGAGGAAACGGCTGCGAATGATGCACCCGCCACGCCACATGAGGGCGATGCCGCCGTAGTTGAGGTGCCACTTGTATTCCTTTGCGGCGGCGCGCATGAGCATGTAGCCCTGGGCGTAGCTGATGATCTTGGAGGCGTAGAGCGCGTCGCGGAGATCGATGATGAAGGCCTTTTTCGCCTCGGGCTTCTTGGCCTGGGAAAGGGCGGGGCGGGGGCCCTTGAGTTTGCGGGCCGCCTTGACGCGCTCCTCCTTCAACGCGGAGACGCAACGGGAGAAGACGGCCTCGGCAATGAGGGTGATGGGAATGCCGAGGTCCTGCGAATTGACCACGGTCCATTTGCCGGTGCCCTTCTGGCCGGCCGTATCCAGGATCTTCTCAACGAGCGGCTGGCCGTCCTCGTCCTTGAACGCGAGGATGTCCCGGGTGATTTCGATGAGATAGGAATCGAGATCGCCCTGGTTCCATTCGCCGAAGACCTGGTGCATTTCATCGGCGGACATGCCGAGGCCGGTTTTCATGACCTGATAGGCCTCGCAGATGAGCTGCATGTCGCCGTATTCGATGCCGTTGTGGACCATTTTGACGTAATGACCGGCGCCATCCTCGCCGACCCAGTCGCAGCAAGGGGTGCCGTCATCGACCTTGGCGGCGATGGACTGGAAGATTTCCTTCACGTGGGGCCAGGCAGCGGGCGAGCCGCCGGGCATGATGGAGGGGCCGCGCCGGGCGCCTTCCTCGCCGCCGGAGATGCCGGTGCCGATGTAGAGCAGTCCTTTGGACTCGACGTATTTGGCGCGGCGCATGGTGTCCTCGAAGAGCGAGTTGCCGCCGTCGATGATGATGTCGCCGGATTCGAGGTGTGGGAGGAGTTGCTCGATGAAATCATCGACGGGCTGACCGGCCTTGACGAGCATCATGACGCGCCGGGGGCGTTTGAGGTGGCCGACCATTTCCTCGATGGAGCGGGCGCCGATGACCCGGGTGCCCTTGGCCTCGCGCGCGAGAAACTCGTCCACCTTCGAGACGGTGCGATTGTAGGCAACGACCTTGTATCCGTGGTCGTTCATGTTGAGGATGAGGTTTTGGCCCATGACGGCCAGGCCGATGAGTGCGATGTCAGCTTGGGGTTCCATGTCGATAATCGGGTTCGTCCAGAAAAGAGGGCACACCATACAAAAGCGGAATGACAGCGCCAGAAGAAATTTGGGGTCGCCGGGAAGAGAACCGCGGATAGTCGCGGATGAACGAATGCTTGTCGGGATCGGGATCGGGATCGCAATCGGGATCGGTATCGTTTCCTGTTTTGTTTCCCCCTGTTCATGTGGACTATCAAGATTCCCGCGTCAGGGACTCAGTACCTGTATCCTGCCGATACCGACAGCGATAGCGACTCCGAATGGGAGAAACCACCTGTCTGCTCCGAGGCTTTCACTGCGCTGGCGCTCTGGCGGACAGGCCGGCAGGCAGGGGGATGGATACGAACGAAGTCATGGGAGCGCCGGTCTCCGACCCGGCAGGTGCATACCGAATTCGCTGACCGAACTCGCTGACTGGCCGGCTCGGAGAGCGGCGTTCCGTTCTGTAGGGGTACGGCCCTCACCCTCGGTCCCTCTATCGTCGGTGTACTTGCGAAGGGAGTAGTTGCGTCGGGAGAGGGAGGGAAGAAAGGGGGGGTGCATGTAGTGAAAAGTGAAATGGGACGGACGATGACGTCCGCCCCAGTTGCAGTTTGATGTCAGGCTCGTGCCCTGAGGTCGCCCTCAGCCTTCGGGCGATTCCTGAGGCAGCGGGCGGGGTTGCTGGTTTTGCTGCACGGATTGCTGAATCGCCTGAAGTTGGGCAACGAGTTCGCCCTGCCGGTTGAGCAGGTCCTTCGTCTTCGGCTCGATCTTGTTCATGGTTTCGATGAGCTGGCTCTGATAGGTCTGGAGCTTTTCGGAGACACCGGGATCCTGGAGCGCCTGTTGTTCGACCGGGCCAAGCTGGCGTTTGAGTTGTTGATATTCTTCGATGTTCTTTGTGAACTCTTCGCTTTGAGGTTCCTCCTGGTTCAGTTCTCCGCTCTCGCGGATTTCCGAGGTCAACTCCTCGAGGCGATCCACCTGTTCTTCCAGGTCGGGGGCTTTTTGTTTCATGGTGCCGTAGATGGCCTCTTCGAGCGGTTCGAGGACCTTCTTGACATCCTTCTCCTTGTTGGCCTTTTCCTGGACCTCGGTCAACCGGCTCATGACCTGGTCGAGTTCGACGCGCGTTTGCTGCATTCGCTCGATGAGTTGTTGCTGATCGGGGGGCTGCTGCTGGCGCGGTTGTTGAGGGGGTTGCTGAGGCGGTTGTTGTGCGACGGCAACCAGAGTCGCCACGAGAAAGCCGGTGGCAAGGGTGCCGCGTGCAATGGTTGTGTTCAAAACAGATTTCAGTTTCATATTCATGATCATGATCTTGATGATGGACCGTGGAAGCCGATGCGGGCATCGCAAGGTCCGAGTGTTCGAGGGATTCTCTGGCAAGAGAGATACCAATTGAACGCGCGGGCCGCCCGGGAAGAGTCGGATGAAGATCCTAACCGGTTGCGGACAAGTGAGTGTGGGACAACGGAGGAAATGTCGGAAAGTCGGGCGCGTGGGGGCGGGTGGAGCAATCGGAGCGACGAATGTGGTGCTGGATGCGTACATGTGCAGAATCCGCACATGAGGGGGAGTGCGTATCTGAGGGAGGGGCGTGCAATTTGCCTTGGGCGGCGTGGAGGGGGTGGGACTGCTGGCAAGCCTGGCGGCATCCAGTGGTTGCGTTCTGATTTTTTGTGCGGTGGTTGCGATTGCGATTGCGATTGCGATTGCGATTGCGATAGCGAGGAGAGAAATGATTTGTTTGGCGGGATTATTCGCGGGTGGGGTCGGAGAGGTTGTTATAGAGCGTGTGGCGACCGATGCCGAGCAGGGCGGCGGCGCGTCGTTTGTTGCCATTGACCTTTTGGAGGACGAGGCGGACGTACCGGCGTTTGAGTTCATCGAGAGTGGGGAGGCTGGAGCCGGAGAGCAGGGCGGCGGCGTCAGGAGGAGCGTGCAGGCCGGGGGTGTCGGTGGGGCGATGGTCGAGGGGCAGGTCGTCGCGGGTGATGTTGGTGGAGGAGGAGAAGGCGACGGCGTGTTGGAGGATGCTTTGGAGTTCGCGGACGTTTCCGGGGAAGGGATGGAGGCGGAGCGCCTGGAGGGCCTCGTGGGTGAGTCCATGGACGTGTTTCTTCAGTTCGCGGGCGTAGCGGGCGAGGAAATGGGCGATGAGAAGATCGAGATCCTGTTCCCGTTCGCGGAGCGGCGGGACGTGCAGAACGAAGGTGTCGAGGCGGTAATAGAGATCCTGGCGGAAGCGGCCGGCCTCGACCTCCTGAAGCAGGTTGCGATTGGAGGCGGCGAGGATGCGGACGCGGACGGATTGGGACTGGTCGGATCCGACGGGGCGGACGGCGTGGTTTTGGAGGACGCGGAGGAGTTTGGCCTGCATGGCGGAAGGGAGTTCGCCGATTTCGTCGAGGAACAGCACGCCGCCGTCGGCTACTTGAAACAGGCCGCGGCGGGCGCGCTGGGCGCCGGTGAAGGCGCCGGCGACGTGGCCGAAGAGTTCGCTTTCGAGGAGGTTTTCGGGAATGCCGGCGCAATTGACGGGGACGAACGGGCCGTCGGGGCGATCGCTGAGCTGGTGGAGGGCCTGGGCGACGAGTTCCTTGCCGGTGCCGCTTTCGCCGGTGATGAGGACGGGGGCATCGAGGCGCGCGACGCGATGGATTTTGTGGAGGAGCTGGCGCATGGCGCGGCTTTCACCGAGCAGGCCGGCGACAGGGGGGTGATGTCGGTGATGGCGGAAGCTTTGCACTTCGAGCCGGAGGCGGCGCAATTCGAGGGCGCGTTCGACGCAAATATGAAGGTGATCGAAGTCGAGCGGCTTGGTCAGAAAATTGTCGGCGCCGGCCTTCAGCGCCTGCACCGCCTGGGGGATGCTGCCGAAAGCGGTGATCAGGAGCACGCCGGGTGACATGGGCGACGTTTGGGTGAACCGGAGCAGGTCCATGCCGGTCTGGTCCGGGAGTATCAGGTCGCTGATCACGAGGTCGGGCGGGTGATCGGACAGCAACTGCCGGGCTTGCGCGACGTCCGCGGCCGTGAGCGCCTCATGGCCGGCCTCGACGATTTCCTCGCGGAGCATTTCCTTGAGATCGGGATCGTCCTCGACAATGAGAATTCGTGCCGGTGGGGTCGTGGCAGTGTTGGGCTGGG
>DATKEE010000269.1:0-3382 GCA_035544555.1 Candidatus Methylomirabilota bacterium | reverse complement strand
ATGGGGGTGAGGGTGAAGCTGTTCCGCCCGGCCTCGCTTTTAATTCCCTCGAATTCGGGGGTTTTAAAACCCGGGTTGTTGAGCTGTTCCCAGACTCCGAGGAAGAGGACGGTGTCCTTGTTCTTGAGCCACTGCTCGATGAGGGCGGGACCTCCGTCGAAGTTCCGCACCATGTCGGTGAGGGAGATGAAGTCACCGTCCTCGTGGTGGATCACCGTGATCTCGGTGCCCCGGACGTTGATCGTGGCGGTGGTGGGCTTCTTTTTCATGTCGCGACCTCCTCACTGGTGCGTCTGCGGTGGCTCGCCCTGGCCTGCGTTTTAATCCCGTCGAATTCCACGGGATTGAGTACGCATATCCAAATGTCAGAGGAATCGCCCCTGCTCGAAGATTCCTGTGTGTTTTGATCCGTGCGCATCCGTGTCATCCGTGGTTAAACTCCCAGTTGTTTGAGGATTTTCCGCAGAGCCTCGTCGGTTCGCCTGGCCTCCAGCTCAATCGCGTTCAACTCCTCGACAATCTCCGCAATGGGCCGGTAGGTTTCCGCGTCGCTGGTGTGGATATAGCGGCTGGGGGAGATGTTGTAGTCGTTTTTCTTCAGTTCCGCGTGATCCACGATGCGGCTGAGCTTTTCCTCCTCCTTCCACCCGATGAGGGTGTCGGCGATGCGCTGGATGCCGTCATCGGGGATGAAGTTCTTGGGGTCGCCCTTTTCGAAGATCTGGCTGGCATTGACGAGCAGCACTTTGCCCTGACGGGCCTTTAGCTTCGCCTTGTTCAGGAACAGGACGATGCCCGGGGCGGTGGTGTTGTAGAAGAGGTTTTCCGGCAAGTAGAGGACGCTCTCGATGAGGTCGTGATCCACGAACCATTGGCGGACGGTCTTTTCCTTGTTGACGCCGGTATTGCCCGAGCCGCGGGAGGCGGCGCCGGTGTCGAGGACGACGGCGGCCCGGCCTTTGTCGTTGAGGCTGGCGTGCATGTGCTGGACCCAGCCCCAGTCGGCGGAGGATTTGCCGGGGAAACCGGCCCCGGCGGGGAAGCGGTCCCACTCGTCGGCGTCGTAGTCGGCCTCGGTGAACCAGTCCTGGTTCCACATGGGATTGGCGACGACGCGGTCGAAGGTGCGGAGTTTGCCCTGCTTGTTGCGGAACTTGGGATTCTTGAAGGTGTCGCAGATCTCGATCTGGCCCTCCATGTCGTGGATGATCATGTTCATGTTGGCCATGGCCCAGGTGTCGGCGATGTATTCCTGGCCGTAGAGTTTCAAAGGGGCGACGGTGCGCTTGCGTCCTTTGGCCGCTTCCTCCATCGCGATCTCGCACTTGATGAGCAGGCCGCCGGAGCCGCAGCAGGGATCATAAACCTCCATGCCCGGTGCGGCATCCATGACCCTGGCCATGATCATGCCGACCTCGGGCGGGGTGTAGAACTCGCCGGCGCTCTGGCCGCTGCCTTCGGCGAACTTGCGGATGAGGTATTCGTAGCTCTTGCCGATGATGTCCGGCTCGACGTCCTCCAATCCCAGGCGCTTGGTGCGGACTGCTTCGATGAGGTTGGACAGCCGGTCATCGTCGAGGTCGCGCTGGCCGTGGGTTGTGGCGTTGAAATCGACGCGGTCGATGATGCCCTGCAGGAGCGGATTCTCCCGGGCAATGGACCGCAGATGCGTGGTGAGCTGTTCGCCGATCTTGTCGGAGATCCTGCGGATGACGGACCAGACGGGTTGCTCGGGATCGTCCGGCACGAGCGGGAGGTAGAACCGGACGAGCTTGTGATCGCGCTTCGCGAGCTGGAAGGCCTTCTTGCGCGAGCCGACCTCGGCCGCGATGCGGTTCAGCTCGTCATCGAACACGTCGCAGAGGCGCTTGGTGAAGATGAGGGGGAGGATGAAGTCCTTGAATTTCGGAGCGTCCCTGGCACCGCGGATCGAGCAGGCGGCATCCCAGATCCAGGATTCGAGGGATTTTGATTTGTCAGGTTTGCCGTTGGCCATGATGGGCGGGGAGAATCAACAATCGGAAGCGGGCAAAAGCCCGCACGCCCGGTCTCGACATGTTCAATTGGCCAAGCGTCTCGATTGGAGCATCCCGTTGCATGAGATTCCTTGTGTCGGCGGGATGGTATGGGAACGAGTGTCGAAGGCAAGGAAGGAGCGCCAACCCGTGGCACTAAATCGCTCCCGCGCGGCGATATGAGCTGGACCTCATCCGGCAAATCAATGGTCGTCTTGACGTCGCCGAGTGCCGGTTATTCCTGGTGCGGTGTCAATCCGGTCCGCCTGTTGTGTGGACTGGCGCTCGTGCCCGGTGCGTAGTATTGTCAGCCCACTGCGCGCATCATGGAGCCCTCAACCACCATTCGCTTTCGCTGGACGTTCGACGAGTTGCTTCAGGCGCACCGTTCCCATTTCCATCGGCTGCCCCGTCACGCGTTCAAGTGTGACACGGATTACGAGCGCGTCGTCGAGCTTGCCAGGGGCAGGGTTCGGAGATTCCATGACGTGACCTGACCGGTCGAGGCGAACCACGAACTCCCAGTTCACGTCCCCGTTTTGAACAAGCCGTGCGGATCGGACGCTGGATCGGCTGCCAGCGTGGGTTTGCGGCGGCGTTCGCTCGCCTGGTCGTTAGCCGATATGAGTCCGCTCTCCAAGATTCAGTTGGGCGCCTGGCGGTGGGTTCTCATCGTCTCAGAAGTGCTTGTCGTCGGTTACATGGCGTTGCTCGCGCTTTCGGGCCGTCACGCCCTTCCCCCCACGGGGACGGCTCTCGTGATCGGAGTTTTCGCGGGCATCGCCTGCCTGTTTCTCCTCTTCGGCAGCCCTTTTCTGGTTCGATCTCACGGAGGGCTTGCAATTGCTGGCTGGTGCATCGGCGCCGCGGCGTTATGCATCTCGAGTGCGCTGTAACGCCGCGACATTTCACTCATCTTTATTCGGACCCCCTGGATGCTGTGCGGAGAAACGCACACTTGAGCCGAACTCCTTTTGGCAGGGACTGCTCAAGCCCTATATCAACGCCACCTGGGATCGAGAGACGTTCAAATCAAAGGACGCGCGAACCCCGACGGCCGGGTCTTTCTGTGCCCGAGTTTTGAACGGCTCCCGGAGCACTATGATCCGCCGGGCACGGAATCGTGGGACCACTCACATCATTACGGCTCTTACGGCTACAATCGTTGGGGAGTGTGGAAGGCGGGCTCGCCATCCATGGGTTCCTACTGAAACTCGTGCCGAATCCGGACGAGCCGGATGCCCTGCGGCGTCCGCATGAGCGTGTCCCACCAGTCCGCGCCGTCATAATGATATCGAATCTGGATTCCCCGCGCCTGGCCCCCCAGAAGGAGCTGCCGCGCCTGTTCCAGCGACAGTGACTGCTCG
>DATKEE010000268.1:0-21067 GCA_035544555.1 Candidatus Methylomirabilota bacterium | reverse complement strand
GCGGAGGAGGAGGTCGGGGTGGCCGGCGAGCCATCGGGCTTTGCCGCGGATGGTGGCGACCTGGCCGGCGGACATGGGGGAATTGAGATCGATTTCGACGCGATTGGCGCCGTTGTCGCCGCTGCCCGAGGCGCGGAGGTGGAGGGCGCGGCTGGCGTTGAAGCCGGCGCCGGGGGGACTGAGCGTGGACTGGACGTGATTGCCCTGAATGACCCAGCCTTCGAGTCCGGAGTCGAAGGTGCCATTGGGGACGAGGTTTTGGCCGCCGGAAGGGATGACTTCGAGGTCATCGATGAGGGCTTCGCCGGAGCCGATCAGCAGGACGTGGAGTTCGTCGATGGCGCCGTTCCCATTATCGAGGACGCCGGTGTGTTCGATGGAGGTCCATTCGCTTTTGGCGCTTTCGTTGCTGTCCGCCCAATTGGAGGGGAGGCGTCCGTCGGCTTGCGGATCGACGCGTTCGAGGCTGCTGCCGTCGCCGTCGGCCCAGATTCCCCAGCGGCCGCCGTCGCGATAGGAGACTTCGTCCACGACGATATGGATGACGTTGGTGACGCGGATGTCATTGTTGGTGGTGACGGTGGTATCGAACCGGCCGAGGGCGATGCGTTCGCCGGAGTTGGACAACTGGCCGTCGTAGTCTCCGACGACGATGGCGGGATCGAGGGAGGGCTGGTTGTTGAGGAGTTGAGCGGCATTCCTGGCGATGACCAGGTAGCCAGCGGGAGCGATGACGGTATTGGTGGGGATGGTGAACTGGATGCCATCCATGAGGCGCCATCCGCTGACATCCACCGGGGAATCGCCGTTATTATGGAGTTCGACGAATTCGTCGTCGTCGTCGCGGGAGATGGGGTTGTACATGAGTTCGTTGATGACGACGGTGCGCGCCTTGAAGGGGGTGTTGTCGGCGCCGGGCGTGGGATTGGCGAGTTCGGAGAAGAAGGGATGGCCGTCGGGAAATCGTCCGGTGGAGACACCATTTTCCGCCGGGCCGAATCGGACGGCGTCGAGAACTCGCGAAGCGTCGGGGCTTTTGAGGAAGATTTCCTCGCCCAGTGTGCTGAGGGCGAAGCCGAGCTGGTTTTGGTCCCAGAAGAGAAAGCCGCGCGCGGGGATGGATGTGCCGGTGGGGATGATGAATTTATCGACGGCGTGGTTGTCGGTGAGGATGCAGCCGCTGAGGTCCACGGCGGTATTGCGGTAATTATAGAGTTCGACGAAGTCCACTTGGGGATCGTCTGTATGGGTCAGGAATTCATTGATCAGGACGGTGCGCCAGGGATTGTGGGTGACGGGGTCATCGGCGCCGGGGGAACCGCCGACGCGGTCACTGGCGGCCCAGGCTCGCGGGTCGGCCTCGCCGTAGGAGGGGCGTGAGAGGACGAGCGAGTGCCCGGCTCCATCGGCTTCGACGGGCCAGGGGGCATCGTCGTCATACTCCACTTCGAGCAGGACGGCATCGGATCGATTGCGGAGGCGGAGGGTGCCGCCGCTGTTGGAGAGGTTGCCGTCGAAGGGGCCGATCACACCGGTGATGTCATGGATGGCCTCGACATCGGCCGGGACGGAGGCCACGACGAGGAAGGTGTTGGCGGAAAGGATGGTGTTCGGGGGGAAGGTGAAGTCGATGGTGCCGGAGAGACGGTAGCCGCTGATGTCGGTGGGGGTGGGTTCGGTGTTGTGGATTTCAACGAATTCGCCATTGCGACCGTCTTCGCGGTCGCGGGGGTGGTACATGATTTCCGAGATGACAAGGCCGGTCGTGCGGCTGGACGGGCCGAGGGGTTCGCGTTGTCCGCGGATGCGTTCGATGGGCAGGGGGGAGTAGTTGAGCGAGAAGGCGCGCTGGGTATTGGGATTGATGGTGTTCGGTGTTGAAGCCCGGTCGCGGACGTTGTTGATGGTGAGGGTGTAATTGACGCCCTGCGAGAGCAACGAGGTGCGGAGCACCACGGTGTGTTGGTCATTGATGAGGGAGGCGGAGTGGATGGTAATGCCCTGATTGATGGAGTAATTGGCGGAGTTGCCGGCGGAGGACTCTTCCACGGGTTCCGAGAAGCGAACGGTAAGGATTCGCGGGTCGCCGAGGTTGACGACGCTGGAGACGGTTGGCGGGGTGGAGTCGGCCTGGACCGTCAGTGTGGCCGGGTTGCTGAGGGCGTCGCCCTGGGAATTGACGAGGAAGCAACGGAAGACGGCGCCATCATCGGCGAGCGTCGCGGGAGTCAGGGCGTAGGTGGCGTTGGTGGCGCCTGGGATGTCGGCGCCATTGCGGCGCCACTGATACGCGATGCCGAAGGTGCGGGAGACTTCCACCTGGAAGGTCGCGGTTTCGCCTTCGGTGACAGTGAGGTTCTGGGGATGCTGGGTGATGTCCGGAGGGCCGAGGCCGAAGATGAGGAGGTGTTCGGCGGGGATGGGACGTTGGAGGGTGCCGTTGGGAAGTCGCCAGCCGACGGCGAGATTGTCACCGCCACCGCCCTCTTTCATCAGGGCTTCGATGTAGTATTGCTGGCCGGCGTTGAGGGAGATGGGGCTGGACTCCTGCTCGGGGTATTTGTTCCATTCGCGAGAAGCGGTCCAGCCGGGGACGCTGGCGATCTGCTGGCGGTTGGCGGCGGTTTCATCGGTGCTGAGGAAGAGCGTGCCGCCGTCGTCGCTGGCAATCCAGAAGGTATAACTGCCGGAGACGGGCGGGATGATCAGCGCGCGGCAACGCTGGCCGTAATCGTCGAGGACATCGGTGGGGGCTTCGAAGAAATCCGTGAGGACATCTTCGAAGTCGGGATTGTCCGGGAATTTGGGATGGCTGGTGAGATCGCTGACGGCGACGCCCGGAATGCCTGTATAGACTTCGCGGAGGACGCCGTTGGTCTGCGCTTGAGCGGCCTGATGGGGGAGGAAAAGGGAAGCGGTGAGAAGAATCCCTGCGAACAACCGGACTACCTGCTTGATCATGATGTACTTCTGTTGTGAACGAGTGTTTAGGCGGCGGCAACGAGGATACAACTGCTGCAATTGTCAGGCCGCCGGGGCGGCGGGAATCAGTGAACGAGCCACAGGTAACGCATGGGACGCGGTTTGTAAAGAATTGCCCGCTCTTGACGGCGGGGACGGTGAGGGATCAAATGGGCGCATGACCCCGCAAAAGCTTCATGTCTCCCGTCGTCGTTTTCTCAAGTCCTCGGTGGTGGCCGGAGCCGGACTGGCGTTACCCGGCTGGTATGCCGGCGAGCTGGCCGCCCAGGAAGCGCCCGCCATACCGCGATCCGCCAACGACAAGCCTGGCATCGCGCTGATCGGATGCGGCGGGATGGGTCGCGGCAATGGCAACAACGCCTTGCGGTTCGGGGAAATGCGCGCGGTGTGCGACGTGGACCAAGGCCGGCTCGCGGCGGCGAAGGAGCAGTTCGCGGGCGCGGAGGCCTACACGGATTTTCGGAAGGTGCTCGAACGGGACGACGTCGAGGTGGTGATCTGCGGGACGCAGGATCACTGGCACGCGCTGGTGTCGATGGGGGCGATGCGCGCGGGCAAGGATGTGTATTGTGAGAAGCCGCTCACGCTGACGATCGAGGAGGGCCAGCGGATGGTGGAGTCGCAGCGGGCGACGAAGCGTGTGTTGCAGACAGGCAGCCAGCAGCGAAGCGACTCGCGATTCCGGCTCGCTTGCGAGTTGGTGCGGAATGGCCGGGTGGGCCGTTTGAGTCGCGTGGCGGTGCGGCTGCCCGCGGGTCGTCACGGAGGTCCGTTTGTTGAAACGCCGGTGCCGGAGGGACTGGATTGGGATCTGTGGCTGGGGCCGCGCGAGCGGGTGCCGTATGTGAAGGAGAAATGTCACGGGACGTTCCGATACTGGTACGATTACTCGGGCGGCACGATGACGGACTGGGGCGCGCATCACAATGACATCGCGCTTTGGGGAATGGGGCTGGAACGGAGCGGACCGGTCCGTATCGAGGGCCGGCCTCGGGCGGAAATGATTCCCGGCGGATACACGGCCGCGAGCGAGTATGAAGTGCGATACACCTACGCGAACGGTGTCACGCACTCCTGCGAAAGTGTGGCGAGTGACGGACCGGACGGACGTTCGCGGGGCAGGGAACCGGGGGAACGCGGACACGGCGTGACGTTCGAGGGCAGCGACGGCTGGATCTTTGTCACACGCGGTCAGATCGAGGCGAGCGATCCCGACCTGCTCGAGACACCGCTGCCGGCGTCGGCGGAACGGCTGTACGTCAGCAACGATCACATGGGAAATTTCTTCGAGTGCGTCCGGTCGCGAAAGGCGCCGGTATGTGACGTCGAGATCGGGCATCGGTCTGCGACGATCTGTCATCTTGGAGTGATCGCGATCCGGCTGGGGCGCGAACTGCAATGGGATCCTGAGCGGGAGGTGTTTACGGGGGACTCGGGTTTGAATGCCTGGAAGTCGCGGGAGATGCGCAAGCCATGGACCTATGACGCGGTGTGAGGGAAGGGATGAAGAGGGTGCACGAATCGTTGGACTGTGGATGGCTGAATGTCCTTCACCCTCGGACCCTCTACCAACGTTGTTACCGAATCCGGAGCACTGAACGCATGAAGATTGCACTGGCAATGACTGGGGCGCTGGTGGTGTGGGGACACGTGACGGCGCGGGCCGCCACGGAGGTTGAGCCGTTGCGGTTGTCGTGGACGAACAACATGCTGAGGGTGTCGGGCGAGCAGGTAACGGGCGGGTCCTTCGAGGTCTGGTATCTGGAGGCGTTTTGCCGGAGCGGATCGACCCATCGCCGCTGGGAGGAGACGGTGATTCCGCATCGGACGGAACTGCTGGAGGCGACGCCGCGGGAATTGCGATTGAAGACCCTGGTGGAACCCTCGGTGGAGATCCTTCATCACGTGAGGGCGACGGTGGACGAGGTGGTGTTCGAACTGGAACTGGTCAATCGCGGGGAGCGGTTTGTGGATGTTCAATGGTTTCAGCCGTGCATCCGGGTGGACCGGTTCACGGGCCGGACGCAGGCGGATTATCACGAGCGTTGTTTCATCTTCACGGAGTCGGGCAGGAAGCGTCTGGACGAGACGGAACGGCGGGAGGAGGCGATTTATCGCGGAGGCCAGGTGTATGTGCCGGAGGCGGTCGATCTCGCGGACGTCAATCCCCGACCGATCAGCCCGGAGCGCCCGGTGAACGGACTGATCGGTTGCGTGTCGGCGGACGGGAAACAACTGCTGGCGACGGCCTGGAGTGACACGCAGGAATTGTTTCAGGGAGTGATCGTGTGCATTCACAATGATCCGCGGGTGGGCGGACTGGCGCCGGGCGAGACGAAACGGCTGACAGGTCGATTATACGTGCTGGCGAATGACACGGATTTGTTGTTGCGGCGTTACCGCGAGGATTTTGGAGAGGAACCGGCAAAGTAAGCACCCAACGATTGACCCGCGGATGCGCAGGTCCGGATCGTTGCGCTTTCCTGAAAAAGCGGTTGTAACTATTCAGATGGGGGAACCACGAATGGACACGAATTCACACGAATAGAAGCGAAGGGGATCGGTGCGGCGTATTGCGTGAAGGCCCAGGGGCTCGAATGAAAGGTTTGTTCAGGGCACTGGCGTGAGGACGGAAGATGACAGACGAATGGAGACAGACGAATGATGGGCAGGAATCGGGCGCTGGATCGGCTGTCGACGTGCCTCCCCGGCGGCGGTCGCACCTCGGCGTTGGACAGGTGATGTGAGCGACGTGAACTGTGAACGTGCTTTTCTCTGGCCGGGTTGATTCTCCGTCGGCATGTTCCGCGGCGTCCGGCGGAACGAATCGGGTTCCCGCCGCCGACGACGCGCATGATGGACCTGGCGGCCAAACTTTCCGTGGTCATTCCCTTTTTCAATGAGGGGGCGAACGTGACGTTTGTTCTGGACGAACTGCGCGTGGTGTTGCCGGCGGTGGAGATCATTGCCGTGGATGACGGGAGCCTGGATGACACGTGGGATCGGATCGGCCGGCGGAATGACGTGCGGGGGCTGCGTTTCCATCGGAATCAGGGGCAGAGCGCGGCCGTCTATCACGGGCTGAAGGCCGCCAGCCGGGAGTATTGCGGATTGATGGACGGGGATGGACAGACGGATCCGATGGGCTTCCACCCGTTGCTGGAGGAAATGGCCCGGGGAACGGCGGACGTGGTTTGCGGCTATAGGGCGGAACGGCGCGATGCGTGGAATCGGCGGGTGGCGGCGCGCGTGGCCAATGGCATCCGCCGGAACCTGCTGGGAGACGGGGTGAGGGACGCGGGCTGTTCGCAGAAGGTTTTTCCGCGGACCGCGGTGGAGGTGCTGGTGCCGTTTCGCGGCCTGCACCGGTATCTGCCGGCGTTCTTTCAGCGGGCCGGTTTGCGGATTGTGGAAGTGCCGGTGAATCATCGGGAGCGCAGGGAGGGGGTTTCGAACTATGACAACCGGACGCGCGCGGTGGCGGGAGTGCGCGATCTCATCGGGGTCGCCTGGCTCCTGAAACGCGCCATCAGAATCAACCCTTCGGAAATCGAAACTACTCATGGACCGCGTCATCGCTGAATTCTACTTTTTTGGACAGGAATGGATCATTACGCCCTGGAAGCTCGTGGGCTACGTAGGCGTGGGATTGTTCACGGCACGCTGGATCGTGCAGGTCGCGGCATCGCATTCCCGTGGGAAGTCGCACTTTCCCCGGCTGTTCTGGTACCTGTCGCTTGCGGGGAGTCTGCTGCTGTTGTGCTACTTCACCTTTGGGAGAAACGACTCGGTGGGGATTCTGTCGAACCTGTTTCCGGCGTGCATTGCCGGGTACAACCTCATGCTGGAGGGACGGCATGCGCGGCGGAATGCGGGCGGTCCGATGGCCCCCGCGCCCCGGGACGGACCCGGATGATCGGGTTTCGGCTTGACCCCCGGTCCGTTTCCCAGTGAATTCGCCGCATGCTTTCCAAATACACCGCTCTGTTGGTGGCGTTGTCTTTCACGGCGGCGGTTCGGGCCGGAGACTGGCCGCAGTGGCGGGGGCCGGACCGCACCGGCCATGTTCCCGGCGCGCTGGAGGTTCCTTCCCGATTGCCGGAGAATTCGTCCTTCGATTGGCGGATTGAGGTCGGCGAGGGATTCGCGTCTCCCGTGGTGGCCGGCGACCGGGTGTTTCACCTGGACAATCAGAACGGGCGGGAGACGTTGCACGCGGTGTCGGCGGCGGATGGCGAGGAGATCTGGCGGGCGGAATTGGATGACACCTTTCGCGACTCCCAGGGTCCGCCGGGGCCGCGCTGCACTCCGCTGGTGGACGGCGGACGGGTTTACGCGGTGTCGTGCCGGGGCCGGTTGCAATGCCGCGACGTGACGAACGGGGAGTTGATCTGGGAGGTGAACTACGTGGACGATCTGGGGGCGGAGTTCATCGGTGAAAAGGGGAATGCGCCGGGCGCATCGCGTCATGGGAACAACGGAACGCCGGTCATTGATGGAGCGCATTTGATTGCCTGCGCGGGCGGCACTGATGGCGCGGGGGTGGTTTGTTTCGACATGGAGAACGGCACCGTGGTGTGGAAATCCCAGAATGACAGAGCGGCGTACGCGGCGCCGGTGGTGGCGACCGTCGCGGGGGTGAAGCAGGTGATCTGTTTCACCGTGGAGGGAGTGATTGGATTGCGCCGGGACACCGGGGGATTGCTGTGGCGGGTTCCCATGACGACGGCCTACGGACGCCATGTGATGACCCCGGTCGTGGTGGGTGACATGGTTGTTGCCGGTTCGCATCAGGTGGGATTGACCGGCATTCGCGTGGTCCGGGATGGGGACGGGCAGAAGGCGGAAGAGGCGTGGGTGAGCCGGGACGCTGCCGTGAATTTTTCCAGCCCGGTGGCGGTGGGCGGCAGGATTTACGGACTTGGACCGGCGAAGAATCTGTTCTGTGTGGACGTGGAAACCGGTGAGTTGCTGTGGTCGAAGGAAGGGCCGTTTGCCTCGGCGGACAAGGCGCACGCGGGTTTTGTTGTCATGGGAGAGAACGTGCTGGCACTGACGGATCTCGGAGTGCTGATTCTGTTTCGGGCGACGGCGGATGAATATCGGGAAGTGAACCAGCTTCAGGTGTCGGGCATGACGTGGAGCAATCCGGCCTACGCAAACGGGAGGTTGTATTTCCGGGATGGCATCCGGGGAACGGGCCGGTTGATGAGTCTGCGACTGACGGATTGAGCGAAGGCGGGAGGCCGCATGATCTGATGAAGAATCTCGTATCAGTAGTTTGTTTGCTGGGCGCGATGGCGATCAACCTGACCGGTTGCGCAACACCGCGTGACGAGGGCGAGGTCGTGACGTTGCGGGTGATGTCCTACAACATCCGGCATGGTGAGGGGATGGATGGAAGGGTGGATCTGGAAAGAATTGCGGAGGTGATCCGGTCGAGTGGAGCGGACATTGTGGCGTTGCAGGAGGTGGACCGGGGGGTGGAGCGGACGGACGGGCGGGATTTGACGGCGGAACTGGCGGTGCTTACGGGCATGCACGGCGTGTTCAGCAACAATTTCGACTTCGAGGGCGGCGAGTATGGAAACGCGGTGCTGACGCGGTTTCCCGTGGCGAACTCGACCAACCGGCACTATGAGATGATCCGCGAGGGCGAGCAACGCGGCCTGTTGCAGGTGAGGCTTCAGGTGGGAACGCGTGAACTGCTGCTATGGAACACACACCTGGACTACCGCCCCGATGACGTCGAGCGCTGGTCGAGCGTGGGTGAGATTCTGGAGGAACTTGCCCGGAGCAAAGAACTGCCGGTCGTGTTATGCGGCGATTTGAACGACGTGCCGGAGAGCCGCACGCTGACCCGATTGAAGGATCGATTCATGGACGCGTGGGAGAGCGCCGGAACCGGCGAGAGCCGGACGCATTCGAGCACGATTCCTTCGAAGCGGATTGATTACATTCTGATCCGGCGCGGGTCGGGCATCCGGGTGTTGAAGGCATGGACGATTGATTCGCGGGCGTCGGATCATCGTCCCGTGGTGGCGGATCTGGAGTGGCGTTGAAGGCTATGAATCGTTGCATTATTCCTGGCACCCTTCGATCTGACTGTCCCCTCACCCTCCACCTTCGCCAAGGCTCCGGCGGACAGGTCAGTCCCTCTCCCCGCGCCATTGCAGGAGAAACGATGACCCACGCGGGGAGAGGGAAGGGAGAGCGGTGCGCGAACTTTCTCAACGATAGGTATTGACGGGGGCGGCGAACGCGGTGGATTCCGAGGGAGTCCAAATCAAATGGAGAGCGAGAACTGGACGGAACTCAGTGATGAGCAACTGATGGAGCGGAAGATTTCCCGGCTGGGATTGAAGCTGGCGGGGACGGATTTGGAATCGTGGATTCAGCAGTTGTATGACGAACTCAGCGCGCGGGGGTTGAGTTTTCATCCACCGTGTCACGTGGGGGATGAATGGTTCTGTCCGGTGGGCATACCGGCCGTTTTCGTTCCGTTTTATTTGACGCACGAGCGGCTGAAACGGATCGAGCGGCGGATCATCCTGGAGGTCGAGGGGGAGACCAAGCCGTGGTTCATGCGGCTGATGCGGCACGAGGCGGGGCACGCCTATTCCTATGCCTACCAGTTGTATCGCAAGAAGCGGTGGCAGCAGCAGTTCGGGCTGGCCTCGACGGAGGAGAGCGACACCTATCGGCCGCGCCCGTACAGCCGGGGCTTCGTGTTGCATCTGGACAACTGGTACGCGCAGAGTCATCCGGACGAGGATTTCGCGGAGACATTTGCCGTGTGGCTGACGCCGGGCCTGGACTGGCGCGAGCGTTACCGGGGATGGAAGGCGTTGCAGAAGCTGGAGTACGTGGACGAGTTGATGCGATCCATCGCGGGCAAACCGCCGGTGCATCTGCCGGCCTACAATCCGCGCGAGTACGACTGCCTGAACATCAAGCTGAAGACGTTTTATGCGCGCAAACGCAAACTGTACGAGGAATCCCATCCGGACTTTTACGACCGCGATCTGCGGCGGTTGTTTCCGGGGACGCCGGGGGAGAAGGGTGGGGAGAAGGCGTCGCAATACCTGCGCCGGTCGCGGCGGTTGATCATGGATTCCGTGTGCCAGTGGACGAAGGAGAGGAAGTACCGGGTGAACCAGTTGTTGAACCGGTTGATCCAGCGTTGCGATGAACTGGAACTCCGGGTGGCGGGACACGATCCGGCCTTGAGTTCCCAGGTCGCGAGCTATATCACGTGCCTGGTCATGAATTATCTGTTCACGGGAAAATTCAAACGATCGAAATGAAGTCGCGCGCCAGGACGAACCTCCAGTTGATCCGCCTGTGAGCCACACGAAACGAGTGCTCGCTCTGTTCGACGCCGTCGGGCCCACAAAGCTCGACCAGGATTTGAGCGAGGAATTGAAGACCAAGGACTGGGCCACCGAGGTCTCGGTGCTGGAGGCGCTGGACGCGCTGGGGTACGCGCACGAGCATCAGGCGATCTACGACGACACGGATTTGATCCGGCAGAAGATTGAACGGTTCGCGCCGGATGTGATCTTCAATCTGGTGGATCGTTTCAAGGGGAACAGCGCCTTCGACCAGAACATCGTGTCCTTTCTCGAGATTCAGGATATTCCCTTCACGGGCTGCGGTTCGACGGGGCTGACGCTCTGCAAACACAAGGGGATCGCGAAGAAGGTCCTGGGGTATCATCGCATCCGGATTCCTGATTTCGCCATTCTGGCGAAGGGACGAAGGATACATCGCCCGCGCCGGTTGAAATTCCCGATCTTCATCAAGCCGCTGGAGGAGGAGGCATCGACGGGGATCGCCCAGGCGTCACTGGTGGAGAACGACGAACAATTCAACGAGCGGGTGGCGTTCATCCACGGTCAGTTTGGGCAGGACGCCATCGTCGAGGAATACATCGACGGCCGGGAGCTTTACGTGGGGGTGCTGGGAAACGAGCGGTTGCAGGTGCTGCCGATCCGGGAACTCGTGTTCCGCGAGGTGCCGACCGACGGGCCGAGGTTTGCGACGTTCAAGGCGAAGTGGGACGATGCCTATCGGAAGCGATGGGGGATCGAGAATGAATTCGCCACCGGCCTGGACGAGGGATTGGTCGCAAAAATCCAGCAGCTTTGCCGGAAGATCTACCGGTTGTTGCTGATCGACGGCTACGCGCGGCTCGACCTGCGCCTGACCCCCGGCAACGACATCGTGTTCATCGAGGCGAATCCGAATCCGATCCTGGCGAAGGATGAAGATTTCGCGCAGGCGGCGGAGAAGGGGGGGATCGCGTATCCACGGTTGATCGACCGGATCATCGAGTTGGGGGAGTCGGCGTTGCGGGAGTGAGGGTGTTATTGCGGGACGAGCTTGAACACCTTGCCGGTTTTGGCGGCCACGCTGTTTCGGGTGTTGGCGAGCACGTAGAGTTCGCCGCGGGCATCCTCTCCCAGAGCCCAGACATACACGCCGATCTTGCCGTCCGGATGGGAGGCAAGGGAGAGGGGTTCCATGGACCATTTGCCGTCATCTCTGGACGGGCGGCTGCCGACGAACAAGACGCCATCCGGCAGCACCCAGTTGCGTGACCAGTCGGCGAACACGTATTTTCCCTCGAGATGCGGGAAGGCCTTGCCGCGATAGACGTAGCCGCCGACGACACACGTTCCTTTGGCTTCCGGATTGCGCGGGAAGGCCTTGGAGTTCCTGTATTCCAGGATTGGATCGATCAGTGGCTTGCCGTCCGCGCCGACCTTCGGGCAATCGGCGGGGGGGGTGTTCGGGTTGTCGGGATCGAAACAATGACTGCCTTCGCGGATGTTCCAGCCGTAATTGCCGCCCCGGGTGATGATGTTGATTTCCTCGAAACCGTTCTGGCCAACGTCGGCGAGTAACAGTTCACCGCTGCCGCCGCGATCGAACGAGAATCCCCAGGGATTGCGCAAACCGTAGGCGTAGATTTCCGGGCGGCCGCCACCGCGCGCGAAGGGGTTGTCGTTGGGGATGCCGTAGGGTTCGGCGCCATTGACGTCAATGCGCAGAACCTTGCCCAGGAAATTGGAAGTGTCCTGACCATTGCCCTGGGGGGAGTGGCCGCGTCCCTTGTCGTTGGCGTTTCCACCGTCACCGGAGGAGATGAAGAGATGGCCGTCGGGGCCGAAGAGCAGAGAACCGGAGTTGTGGTTGAAGTAGGGTTGATGGAACTCGAGCAACACGCGTTCGGAGGCTGGATCGACCTGAAACGGTTTGTCTTCGAAGACCTTGAACTCGGCGATGCGGCTGGTGTGGTCCCAGTCTCTGAGAGAGGAATCCTGGAGGGGGGCGCTGTAATAGACGAAAAGGCGGCGGTTCTCGGAGAATCCGGGGTGGAACGCCAGTCCCAAGAGGCCGCGTTCGTCGAATCCTTCGTTCAACTTGGTGAGCCGTGAGCGCACGTCAATGAACGGAGTGGGAAGACGTTTGCCGTCGGCTGTGAACACATGGGCCACGCCCACCTGGTCGAGGATAAGAAAATGGTTGTCGTCATAGGGGACCAGGGCGGCGGGGGCGTGGAGGTCGGCGGCGAATTCCCGGAGCGCGACCCCGGCGGCGAAGGCGGGGTGAGTGGCGGCCGATGCCAGGAGGCCGAGCGTCAGCGCTGCGGAGAGGAGCAGCTTACTGGAGGGCGGATGGGTGTTCATGGCGGCGAGTGTAGCGACGAATTCTGGAAGGACAAGCGGGTTTCAATCGATTACCAGGCCGGGTTCTCGGGCAGGTAGGAATCAAACTCGCGGATCAAGCCGGCTTCATAATCGCCGGCGTAGGTGCCTTCGAAGAAATGGTCGAGGCCCTCGCGATGGAGCCTTTGCCAGGAGGCTTCCTCGTCACCGGGATTGATCGGAAAGAACAGCGCGCCGTTGGACCTGGCGGCTTTCAGGTCTCCGGGCGCGTCGCCGATCATGAGGATTTTGTCGGCAGGATACTTGTCCTTTGCGGCGAGCTTGAGGTGATCGGTCTTGGTGCCCATCTCCTGGCCGGCGATGGTCCGCACAAAGGAATCGATGCCGTGCTCGGCCCATTCGCGTTTCAGGGCGTCGGCGGGCGTTTGGGAGATGACCATGGGATCGGCCTTATCGAGCATCTTTTCGAGGCATTCGCGGACGAGGGGGAAGGGGGGGACGCCATGGACGATGTCCTCGATCTGCGCGTTGACGGCGTCGGACCAGGTCTTAATGGGGGCGAGCCCCTGATTGCCGTTTTTGACCTCGGCGGCAAGGGTGGCGTTGCCGAGTTTGGATTCGCGGGCGATCCATTCGTCGAGAGCGGCGGTATCGGGGACGTTGACGTTGCGGGCGGCGGCTTGGGGACGCTGGCGGAGCAGGTTCAGGGAGCGGACGAGGGCGGGAAAGCGGTTCGCGCCGCGGGTCTTCGAGTAGAGGTTGACGAACTCCCAGCATTCGCGGGCGTATTTGCTGACGGCCTGCAGATGGAAGTGTTTGATGAACATCGGCGCGAAACATTCCTTGTGCTTGATCTCCATGCTGTCGAAGACACAGCCGTCGGAATCAATGCCGATGAAGAAGGGCCGGGTGGGTTTGAAGTCACGAAGGATTTGTGCGGGATCGCTCATAATTTCGACGGGTTAGTAGGCGGTGAATCCGCTGGTGAGTCAAACGGATTTGGAGGGTGGGGCGCGGCGCGCGCGGGGTGATTACAAGTGGGTGAAGAGAGAGCAATTTGCGAGGAATGGATGGAGCGCGCGGCTTGGGTGTCCTGCCCCGGAATGGAAGGTCAGAGCGGACTCACGTCCGCTGCTACGAGTGGGAATGGGCGTAGCGCTTGTGGGTCCATGAAGCCTGATGGATCAGGATCCGGAAGAACCCGTGGAACGCGAGTCTGACGGCAGCACACCGATTCGCAGATGAAGCGTGATGGCTATTCCTCGAAGGCTTTGTCGGCGGCCTTCCATGCATTGAATCCGCCATCGAGGTGGTACACCCGTTCGAAGTCGAGCTTTTGCAGAATGGCGAGCGCCTGGGTGCTGCGTCCGCCCGAGGCGCAATGGACCAGGTAGGACTTGCCCTTGTCGAGTTGCGCGAGGTCGGTCTCGAAAGTGTCGGCCCGGAAATCAATGTTGGTGGCGCCCGCAATGTGGCCCGCCTCGAATTCGCCCGGGGTGCGGATATCGAGCACGACCAGGGTGGCGTCGCGCTGGATCAGCATGTCGGCCTCATTGACACCGACATGCTCGAGGGTCATGGCGCTGGCGGATGAATCGGCCGGGGGGGAGGGGTCGCTGTTGCAGCCGGCGAGCCACGCGGTGGCGGCGAGGAGGGCGAGCCAGGGCGCGAAACGGGGAGGCAACGGCTTTCGTGAAATTGGAGGATTCATGGGTTCATTGGCGGGGTTGGCATTTGCGAATCGAATCCAATCTGGACGGCGGGGGGAAGGGATTCAAATGGAAAAACCGGGGATTCCATGAGTCATGGATGAAAAGATTGTTCAGGTCCGGGGGGGCTGGCATGCTGCCGCGGTGAATCTTGAAGACCGCTTGTTGAAGCTTTTTCAGCGCCCGAAATACACCCCCCAGGATCCACAACAACTGGCGCGTGCCCTGAGCCTGCCCGCGGATGAAGCGAAGAGCATCCGGGAGGTGTTGCGTCGAATGGAACGCCAGGGGCGGGTGGCGCGGATCCGGCATGATCGATACACCCTGCCGACGGACGCGGATTTGATACCGGGACGCATCATGATGCAGCGGAGCGGAGCGGGGCGGTTGCAGCCGGATGACGCCAGGCAGTCCTCGGTGGAGGTTCCGGCGGAGGCGACGGGGACGGCGTTCCATCTGGACCGGGTGCTGGTGCGGCGCGATCCCGTCAAGACAGGCGCGCGCGGACCGGCGGTTCAAGCGCGCGGCAAGGTCATTCGCGTGCTGGAGCGGGCGCGCACGGATGTGGCGGGCACCTTGCAGCGTTCGAAGCAATTCTTCTATGTGGTTCCCGACGACCCGCGGATTCCGCACGACATTTATGTGCCCTCGCCAACGGAGAAGGAGCCGGCGGACATCGGGGACAAGGTGGTGGTGGAGATCCTGGAATGGCCGTCGCGGCATACGAACCCGGAAGGCCGGATCCGCGAGGTATTGGGAAAGCCCGACCAGCAGGGCGTGGACATGGAGTCGATCCTTCGCCAGTACGGGCTGCCGGCGGCGTTTCCGGCGGCGGTGGAACGGGCGGGAGGCCAGTTTGGAAACCGGGTGCGGTCTGAGGACATGAAGGGGAGGCGGGATTGCCGCGGCCAGGCGACGATCACCATCGATCCGGACGACGCGAAGGATTTTGACGACGCGATTTCCCTGGAGCGGTCGGAGGGCAACCACTGGCGACTGCGGGTGCACATCGCGGATGTGTCGCACTACGTCAAACCGGGCGACCTGCTGGACGAGGAGGCTCGGCGCCGGGGCAACTCGACCTACCTGGTGGATCGTGTGATTCCGATGCTGCCCGAGGCGTTGAGCAACGAACTCTGTTCGCTGAAGCCGGAGGTGGAGCGTCTCACCAAGTGTGTGGATTTTCTGCTGACCGACGCGGGTCGGGTGGTGAAGGCGGAGTTTTATCCGTCGGTCATCCGGTCGCGGCGGCGGTTCACCTCCCACGCGGCGCTGGGGGTGTTGACGGGCACGGGGGGGGACGCGATTGACCGGATGGTGAGGGATGCGGGACGGCTGGCGCAACGGATTCGCGCGGCGCGCATGAAGGCGGGATCACTCAACATGGATTTTCCCGAGCACAAGCTGCGGCTGGACGAGCGGGGCCGGTTTTCGCACGTGGAGGTCATGGAGAACGACGAATCGCATCAGTTGATCGAGGAGTTCATGCTGTTGGCGAACGAGGCGGTGGCGGGCCGGTTGCGGCAGCAGAATCGCGCGGCGGTGTACCGGATTCACGAGGATCCGGATCCGGAGCGGCTGGAGGAACTGCGACAGGAGATGCGGGCGATGGGCGTGCCGGCGGGCAATCTGGCGAAGAAGGGGGAGTTGCAAAAACTGATCGCGCGGCTGAAGGAGCATCCGGCGTCCGACGCGTTGATGATCAGCGTGCTGAGATCGTTGAAACGGGCGCGTTACGCGGCCGAGCCGCTCGGGCATTTCGGACTGGGCAAAAGGGATTACACGCATTTCACCTCGCCGATCCGACGGTACTCGGATTTGCTGGTGCACCGGGCATTGTTCGAGTCCCGCCGCCCGGCGCGAGAGGAACTGGTCGAGGTGGCGGACCGGCTCTCGTTCACGGAACGGAATTCGGCGGACGCGGAGCAGGACAGCAAGACCGTGAAGATCATGGCGCACCTGGAGGGACAGTTGAAGTCGGAGCAACGGGAGACCTATGAGGGGGTGATCACGAACGTGCTCAACTTCGGGTTCATGCTGGAGGTGGCCGCCCTTGGGATCGGCGGAATGGTCCGGGTGTCCAGTCTGGAGGACGATTTTTATGTGTACGAGGAATCGCGCAACCGTCTGCGTGGCCGCCGGCGACGGCGCACGTTTGAAATCGGAAATCCGGTCACGGTGCAGGTGACATCGGTGGACCGGTTCAAGAAACAGGTGAACTTCCGCCTGGCGGAGCGGGGCAGGAAACGGTGAAAGGTTGGACAACATGAGTCACAACGAGGGGGTCAATCCGGCCGCGAAACTGATTCGGGAGGCAGGCATCACGCCGCGGAAATGGTTGTTGGGCGCGGTGACGGGGTTGTTGATCGTCGCGTTCTTTTTCCTCGTCTATGTGGCGAAGACGCTGCTCCTGCCGGTGGTGCTTGCCCTGGTGCTGCATCTGATCCTCAAGCCCATTCAGCGGTTCCTGCTGCGACTGCGGATCAACCGGGTGGCAACGGCGGCCCTCATTCTGTCGGGACTCATCGGATTGATCGTCGCCAGCGTGCTCTACATGCGGGGGCCGCTCGTGGTCTGGATGGAGAACACGCCCCAGCATCTCCGCGCCGTCGAGTACAAACTCAGGGACTTGATGCGTCCGATGGAAAGCGTGTCGGCGGTGGCGGACCAGGTGGCGGATCTGGCCGAGGGGGAGGACGAGGGGCGGCCTGCGCGGGTGGAGGTGAGCGGGCAGGGGATGCGGGACGCAGTCCGGGGTTATGCGCGACAGTTTCTGATCACCCTGAGCGTCACGCTGATTCTGTTGTTTTTCCTGCTGGGGTACGGACAGATCCTCTATGAGCGATTGTTGGCCGAGTTCAGCGTCTTCGCCATGACCCAAGAAGTGGGGGCGCTTGTGTCCTCGTACCTCCTGACGATCACGGTGATCAACAGCGGGCTGGGTTTGTGCGTCATGCTCGCAATGTATCTCCTGGGGATGCCCAACGCCGTGTTGTGGGGGATCATGGCGGCACTGCTCAACTTCGTGCCCTACCTCGGGGCGCTGGTCGGCGTGAGCCTGATGTTCGTGGTATCTCTGGTGACGTTCGACCAGCCGGGGCAGATTTTGGTCGTGCCGTTCGTGTATTTCCTGATTACCGCCATCGAGGGAAACCTCGTGACGCCGATGATCCTGGGCCGCCGATTCACGGTGAACCCGATCATCCTGTTTGCCTGGCTCATTCTCTGGGGGTGGCTGTGGGGCGTGGCCGGGGCGTTGATCGCGGTGCCCTCTCTGATGGCGTTCCGCATTGTGTGCGAGCACACGCCCGCGTTGCGGTCCGTCAGCCGGATCATCAGTCAGTGAGACGATGCAAGCATCAGAGCCTGTTTGAAGAATAATGGTAACTATTCAGGTGAAAAACCACGAATGGACACGAATTCACACGAATGAAGGCGAAGGCATCGGAACGCCGGTCTCCGACCCGGCTCGCGGGCGGGACACCCAACCGGGGTTTTCAAAACACTTACTCAGAGAATTGAAGGTGCCAAAATGAAATCAGAACCCGACAACATCGACGTCCTTCAGAACATAGAGCACGCCGTGATTACGGTTTTCAGGGAGCGTCCGGAAATGAACGATCATGTGGTCCAGCGGGCCTACGATGCCGCCTTCGAACGATACCGCGCCGAGACCCGGGGCCACCCGATCAAACCGTGCATGTTGACCGGGCTGGATCGGGAAGTCTTCGATGCGGTCGTGCGGATGTGCGAGTTCCGTCTCGGACGCGCCGGTCTCGATGGGGATCTGTCCGGAGCCATGGCGCCGATTGCACTCGACGCGCTTCTCAATTGTCTCCGGGAACTTCGGAAATCCGTCGAACGCCACACGCGGGCGTCGGGGCGGCAGGGTTATCTTGGATTTGTGGAGGGGTTTATCTGATCGATTGTATTGCAAGACCCTCGAAGGATTTTGATAACTGAACGAGATCGTTTGCTGGCATCAGGCCTTCTTGCGTTGGTCGTCAGCTTTCTGTTGTCCGGATTCCTCTTTTTTGGCCCGCCGGATTCCCCTGTGTTTTCTCTGATGGTCATGGGTGTGTTTGCTGTCCCTGCGTTCGTTTTTGCCGTCTCCCCAATTCTCCGGGGGACGACAAAGCAGCGAGCCCTGGCGGTCGTGTTCCTTGTGCCTTCGCTGGTGTATCTGTTCAAGTTGTGTCTTGTCTTGAGTGGAAGTTGAATGGGCTGGCAGATTGAATCCTTGGCGGAACGAAGAAGATGGCGGCGCAATCCCCAACCCGGTTCCAATCATGCATCGACTGGACGTGCCTGGCGATGATGTCCATTGCGGCGCCGTGGGTTGCGGTGTACATGGATGCGATCCTGGTTTTTCAGAGGAAGGGGAATATTTATAACAGCTATGCTTGGAAACTGTTTGGTGAATCCCGGCAGTGGGGCCTGGCGTCCGCGGAGATTATTCCCATGTGGATTGTGTTCTTGGTCGAGGTGGTGATTACCTGGTTGCTGCTGTTGCCATTTCTAAAACACCCCGTCCTGCGCTGGGAGGCCTGGTTGTGCCTTGTGTTGTTGTGGACCTGGTGCTCATTCATCCGTGCCTGAGGAAGAACCCCGACGTGTTACAGACTTTCAGAGTCTGTTTCAGAAATTGTAGCAGCGGACGTGAGTCCGCTCTAATTGTGCTTCAATTGCCGAAAAAGTGAGCCGACTCACGTCGGCTGCTACGCGAGTCTGGGGTTCAGGGCACCGAGAGGGGGCGGCCGTTGTCGCGTGGTTTGAGGCCGAGGATGAACGGTACCGCGCGTTCAGCCCAGTCGGCGGGCGAGGGACACTGGCCGGCGGACGGACCAAAACAGCTTTGCAGCATTTCGGTGTTGATGACGCCCGGGTTCAACGCCACGGCGGCCAGGCCGTCCGGCAATTCCTGGGCGAGGGCCTGGGTGAGACCTTCGATCGCCCACTTGGTGGCGCAATAGGAGGCCACCTCCGCGTCGGTGGAACGGCCCCAGCCGGAGCTGATGTTCACGATGAGCCCTTCGCCGCGTCGGATCATCCCGGGCAGGAAATGTCGGATGAGTGTCACGACACCGCGGATGTTGACATTGAGGATGGCGGCGATCTCGGCGTCCGAGAGTTCCCAGAGCGGGGCGTTGCGGTTGATGATCGCCGCGTTGTTGATGAGGACGTCGGGCGGACCGTGTTGCTCGAGCACGTGATCCCGCCAGCGGGCCACCGCCCGGTCGTCGGTCACGTCCACCAGTTGAAAGTCATGCGGGGCGGGATGGACCTTTTTGAGTTCGGAGATCCGGCTGGATTTGGTGCCGCAACCAATGACGGTGTGGCCCAGCTCGATGAACTTCTCCGCCATGGCGCGCCCGAGTCCCCTCGTCACGCCGGTGATCAGGAGTCGTCGGGTCTTGTTCGCTGGCATGCCGCGCACCCTACTCGAAGGTTTGCCCGGCGTCAGGGACGAATTATCATCGGCGCATGAGCCTCATCACCCTGACCACGGACTTTGGACTGAGCGACTGGTTTGTCGGCACGATGAAAGGCGTCGTGCTGGGTATTGCTCCACGGGCGACGATCGTGGATGTGACGCATGACATTCCGGCGGGGAACGTCCGGTCGGGGGCGTTCGTGTTGAGGTCGGCGGTTCCATATTTTCCGAAGGGGAGCATCCATGTGGTGGTGGTGGATCCCGGGGTGGGAACGGGGCGGGCGTCGCTGGCGGTGAGGATGGAGCGTTCGATTTTGATCGGTCCTGACAACGGGGTGTTGACGCTGGCGATGGAGAGCGGGCGGGTGAAATCAGTGCGGCGCATCGAGAATCGCGCGCTGTGCCTGCCGGAGATCAGCCGGACATTTCAGGGACGGGATGTGTTTGCGCCGGTGGCGGCGCATTTGTCCCGCGGCGTTTCGTACGACAGGGTGGGGCCGGAGGTGAACGAGTTCATTCGTCTGAGGTTGCCTGATCCGATGGTGGAGAAAGGGTGGATTCGTGGTGAGGTGGTGTACACCGACCGTTTCGGCAATGGGATTACGAATCTGAATTGGGGCCGGTTTAAGGCGGATGAGAGAGGTGGCAGGGCGAGGGTGGGCCGGCGGCGTGTGGTTGTGGGGGAGAGTTATCAATCAGTGCCGGAGGGGCGGGCGGTGCTGGTCCCGGGATCGACGGGGTATTGGGAGGTGGCGGTCAATGGGGGGAACGCGGCGGAACGGCTGGGGTTGCGCGAAGGAGATCGCGTGCAATTGGGATCTGGAGATGAAGATGCCGGATGACGAATGACCACTTGTTGAGGGCGTTATGGATGAATACAGAAGCCTTACTCATAAGTAATGACCACGCTGCCGCCGATGAAGGAGATGTCCGACAGGTTCAACGCGGTGGCGGACTGGATACGGTAGAACTGCCCGTCGGCGGAAAGCGGAACGGTGATGGTTCGGGCTTCCAGATTGACGAAGTGCCCCGGGGCCCTGGTGAACGGATCGGTGACCTCGCCCGCCGATACAAGGATGACGGAGGCGGTCGCGGCATCGGGCACGGTGATCGTGTTGGCGTCCAGGGCCACCTCGCCGTTCCGCGCCAAGGCCCGGCCATCCAGGATGGCGCCGGTGCCCATCGTGATGGATTGATCGGCCAGGATGTTTCCCTTGAAGACCGAATTGCCTCCGATCGTCGCGGAGCTGCCCACCTGCCAAAAGACG
>DATKEE010000267.1:0-5350 GCA_035544555.1 Candidatus Methylomirabilota bacterium | reverse complement strand
GTATGTGCGGCGCGGGTGCAGCCCCGAGGTTGCACCCGCGCCTTCTTGTGACGCGCACGGAGACCGGACCTGAGATATCCGGGACGGGTTGAGAGATTTCCACGGCAATGCCTCTTCCAGGAAAGCAGACGTTGTCGGCTGAAAGCGTCGCCGAAGCGTGTGTCTGGCGGACATTGATTTGACCGTCACCCACGGCCGATCAAGCCCCAGCGTCATTCGCCGCGGCATGCGCACCCACGGCGCGAGCTGCGTGGTGATGCCTGGTCACATCTGTTTTCTTCGTTGGCTGACTCTCGTGGCATGGTATGGTGCCTCCCATGCCCGCGCCGCATCAACGTTGGTCGCCGACAATCGCGGGTGGCGAGTTCAAGTTCGCGGCCCCGCATTCGCACCCATCGCCATGAGTGACGCGACGCGAAAGATCGAGGCGATCCAAGGCGGCGATCGGCCGTCCGCCGATCAGTTGCTGCCGCTGGTCTACGAAGAGCTGCGCAGGCTGGCGGCGCACAAAATGGCGCGGGAATCGCCCGGGCATACCCTCCAGCCCACCGCGCTGGTGCACGAGGCCTACTTGCGCCTGACCGGCTCCGATCCTTCGCAACCTTGGGATGGGCGGACGCACTTCTTCGCCGCGGCCGCCGAAGCCATGCGGCGCATCCTAATCGAGTCCGTCCGACGGAAAAGCCGCCTCAAACACGGCGGCCAGTTGGAACGAGTCAATGTGGACGACGTGGAGCTGCCGTTGCCCATGCCCGATGACGAGTTGCTCGCCTTGGATGAGGCCCTGGATCATCTGGCCACTGTGGATACCCGCGCCGCCGAAATGGTGAAGCTCTGCTTCTTCGTCGGGCTGACCCAGGCGCAGGCCGCCAAGGAGCTCGGGATATCGCTCGCGACGGCCGAACGGCTTTGGTCATTCGCTCGCGCGTGGCTTTTCCGTGAAATGCAGAAGAGACCCGATGCGATGCGGTGATGGACGAGTTTTTTTGAGGGAATTCAACCGCCGAAATCGCATTGATCGTTGAGGGGACGCTTCCATCCCCCACTGAATCATGGCAAACGCAGGCCGACTTATTGACATCTTCAACGAGGCGAAAGTCCGACCTGCCGGTGCGGAACGCCAGCGATTCCTGGCCGAGGCGTGTCGAGATGACTCGGAGTTGAAGGAACATGTTCTTTCCCTGCTGCAAGCTCACGAAAGCGCGGGCGGCTTTCTTCAGAACACGATCCTTTCCCCAACGGTCTTGGTCACGGAAAAGCCTGGGGACATGATCGGACGCTACAAACTGCGCGAGACGCTGGGCGAGGGCGGCTGTGGCGTGGTCTATGTCGCCGAACAGGACGAACCAGTTCACCGCCGCGTGGCGTTGAAGGTCATCAAGCTGGGCATGGACACCAAGCAAGTCGTCGCCCGGTTCGAAGCCGAACGGCAGGCCTTGGCGATGATGGACCATCCCAACATCGCCAAGGTGCTTGATGCGGGAACCACTGATACCGGGCGTCCCTACTTCGTGATGGAACTCGTGCGCGGCATCCGCATCACCGACTACTGCGACCAGGCCAACCTCAGCACCAAGGAACGGCTCGACCTGTACATCAAGGTCTGCCAGGCGATCCAGCACGCGCACCAGAAGGGCATCATCCACCGGGACATCAAGCCGTCGAACATCCTGGTTACTTTGCACGACGGCGTGCCGGTTCCGAAGGTGATCGATTTCGGCATTGCCAAGGCGACGGAAGGGCGGCTCACCGACGCGACGGTTTACACGCAGTTGCACCAGTTCATCGGAACGCCAGCCTACATGAGTCCGGAGCAGGCCGAAATGAGCGGGCTGGACATTGACACCCGCAGCGACATTTACAGCCTCGGCGTGCTCCTCTACGAACTGTTGACCGGGAGCACTCCGTTCGACGCGCGGGAACTGATGTCTGGGAGCCTCGACGCGATGCGGAAAACCATCCGCGAAAAGGATCCACCGCGGCCATCGACGCGCTTGACCCGGCACTTGGCAGCGGCGAATCCGGCAGAATCGAGAATCGCAAATCGCAAATCGCAAATCGACCCGGATCTGGATTGGATTGTGATGAAGTGTCTGGAAAAGGACCGGACGCGCCGGTACGAAACCGCCAATGGATTGGCCGCCGACCTCAAGCGGCACCTCAGCAATGAACCCGTGGTCGCCCGTCCGCCGAGCCGTTGGTATGAGTTCCAGAAGTCGGTCCGGCGTCACAAGTTCGGCTTCACCGCAACAGCCGCGGTGATCATCGCGCTTGGGCTGGGCGTTCTGGTGAGCGCGCGACAAGCCGTGCGGGCCGGCAAGGCTGAGCGAGTGGCGACGCAAGAACAAAGGAAGGCGGCCAAGTCACTGGAGGACGAAACCCAGGCCAGGTCGGCCCTGGAGGAGACACGCAAACGTGAGCGTCGCGACGCCTACTTTCATCGCATAACCCTGGCCCACCGGGAAATATCCGTGGACAACCTTGAACGAGCGCTTGAACTCCTCCGTGACTGTCCAGAGGATCTCCGCGACTGGGAGTGGAGTTTTCTCGACCGCTATTGCCGGATTGAGCCAATCGTTCTGCGCGACACCGCCGAGGTCCATGCGGTGAGCTTTCATCCCGATGGCGACCGCGTTGCGGCAGGATGTGGCGATGGGACCATCAAAATCCGGGATCTGAATACGGGAAAGGTCGTCCAGACGCTTCGGGGCCATGAGAGCTACGTCTTCAGCGTGGCCTTCAGCACCAACCGTCTGCGGCTGGCCTCGGCCGGCGCCGACCGAACCATCCGGGTCTGGGACCTCGCGACGGGCGAGGAGGTGTTCCAGCGAGTGGGACACACCGGCGACTACACGGGCATGGCACACATGGTCGCGCTCAGCCCGGATGGTCAGCTTGTCGTCGCCGGCGGCGAGGACGGATTCGCCACGGTTTGGGATGCCACCGACGGGCACGCCGTCCACCGGCTACCGGAACAGCACGAGGTCACTGCGGTGTGCGCGGCCTTCAGCCGCGATGGCCGCCTGCTTGCCACCGGGAGCTGGGCCGGGGTTCTGAGAATATGGGACGTCTCAACCGGCCAACGGCTGCACAGAATCCAGGCACACGCACATCGGCTCGGCGGAGTAGCGTTCAGCCCCGATGGCCGATACCTGGCAACGGCCAGTTTCGATCGAACGGTGAAGATCTGGAATGCCGCGACCGGTGACCATCTGCATACGCTGCGCGGTCACACCGGAGTGATCTCCGGGCTGGCGTGGAGCCACGATGGCCGGCGCCTCTTCTCCTGCGGCACCGAAGACAAGAGGGTCAAGGTCTGGGATCCATGGACCGAGCGCGAGATTCTTGATCTGCGCGGGCATGAGGCGGGTTGCCATGGTGTGGCGGTCAGCCCCGGAGGCGAGCGCGTGGCTTCGGCCGGCGCCGATGGGACAATCCATATTTGGGATGCCACTTCTCCGCAGCAGAATGCGGCGAATGAACCCCTCACGATCACGCATGACTCCGAGGTCTGGAGCGCGGAGTTCAGTCGGGACGGAAAGCACGTTGCCACGGGCATCTGGACGGGGCCCGTGCAGCTTTGGGACGCCCGGAGTGGGTCTCTCCTGCACCCGTTCCCACAGCCGGAAGATATCGGAGGGACGTTGCATATCGCTCTGAGTCCTGATGGCTCTCGCCTGGCGGCGTCCTCGAGATCCCGAAATCAGTCCACGGTGGTCAAGCTCTGGGAAACCGCAACCGGCCAGGAAGTGGGTGAGGAGATTCGCGAGACAGGCCTTGGCTTCTTCGTCGCCTTTGACCCCACTGGCGACTACCTGATTCGGGAGGGGCCGAAGTTCACCGTCCAGGTCCGCGTGGCCCGAACCGGCGCGCTCGCCGGCGTTGTGGGCCGGCACGACCGACAGATCTGGGGTGTAGCGTTCAGCCCTGACGGCCAGCGTCTGGCCACCGCGAGCAGCGACAGGACCGTCCGGGTTTGGACCTGGGATCCCGCGCATTTTGAATCCGAGCAAGAGCCCGAGCTAACCTTGCACGTTCGCATTGGCGGTTATGGCAACCGGGTGGCCTTCAGCCCCGACGGCCAGCAGCTGGTGACCGGAGGCGAAAGACATACGGTCAAAATTTGGAATGCGAAGACGGGCGAACCAATGGAGACGCTTCCTGGACACACTGGGGACGTCTATGCGGTGGCCTTCAGCCGCGATGGACGGTGGCTCGCCACCGCCGGCGAAGATACGACCGTGCGGATCTGGGATGCAACGTCCTGGCAGCTCCGGCATACGCTTCGCGGTCACACCCGCCTCGTTGGCACTCTGTCCTTCCACCCCGATAGTCAACGCCTCGCTTCAGGAAGCCGGGATCAGACCTTGAAGATCTGGGACTTGAGCCGATCGGACAACCAGGCAGCCGGGATTGATTAGCGCCGATAAGGGTTCCTCCCCGGCAAGTTTTCCATTCAGACGCTGACCCCCGACTTGGGAAGGATTCCAGCCGCCTCCGACTGGACTATTGGAGTGTTTGATTTTATCTCCGCGCCCGCACCGTGTTGGCCGCCGTGCGCCAGTGACCATCCCCCATTCGCCCAGCAACCGGTCCACCCGCAGCTGCATCTTCATGGTCAGGGGACTGGTGTCCAGACGCTCCACGTTCTCCGCTGATTTGCGTATGGCTCTTGGTGGGAGTGGTTCGCTCAATGATGGATCCGTCGGCGAATATGAAAATCAACCCGTCGTCGTCGAACATATTGAACAGATCGCCGGCCAGGCCGCTCCGTACCAGCACATCGGTCGTGCGGATATAGAACTGGGGACGATAACCCGCCACCTCGTCGGAACCGTCGTCAAAAATCCCCAGCAGGGAAGGCAGCCGCGGATTGCCACGGACTTGCGCCGCCAGTTCGGCCACGAGTTCCTCGCCCGCCTCCCGAACTTCGCGCCACATCTGCTCGTGACCCGCTTCGGCCTCCGGGTGCAGTGTCGCACTCAGGAGTTCGCCGTCGCGCGACGCCACAAATCGCAACATCCCCGTTCGTCCCGGACAGACGGGATCGGCGAGAATCCCGATCACTTCGCCGGAAGGATTCCTCATGAACCGGTACTCGTAACCATCCTTGAGCAGAGCGTCGCTATCCCTCGCCATCTCGACGAATCCAAAGCCACGCGTCCGCCCGCTGTCGTAAGGCTCGATGTAAGGAAGCAGGTCCACCAGCCATACGGAGCCAACCGACGTGTCTGGATCTTGCTCGAAATCCATCAGCCCCAATCCGATCTGTTGCAAATTGGCTTCCACTTGCTCGCGCCTGGCCGCTTCCCGAGCGGCCTGAATGGCCGGCAACAGCAGCGCAATCAAC
>DATKEE010000266.1:0-2813 GCA_035544555.1 Candidatus Methylomirabilota bacterium | reverse complement strand
TCGCCACAGGATGGCTCCGTCCCACGTTCGAAGTCCGGCATGGTCCCTTCCTATCCGAACATCATCCGGATGACCAGCCTGAAGCCCTGGATCGATCCGCCGGTGCCGCGCGGCGCACGGAAGTCGCAAAGGGGTCAGTTCAGTTTTGGGAAGAAAGGGGTCAGAAAGGGGTCAGTTCTTATGAACGGCTATTTTCGCCTGTCACGCCGCCAGTGATACGTCAGCGTCAGCGCGTTCACGTTGGCCACGCTCCCCATGCGCAACCGTGTCGCAATCCATAAGAACCCCTTTGATTGGTTGAGCGTTGGTTCGGCATTTGCAGTCCAAAACGCCGCGCGTGATTCGGGGAATGCAGTTGCGACGCGCGGAGAGGCGGGTTATCTGGTTCAGCGCCCGCGGGCCGGAAAATCCCGCGCATTGTCATTCATGAGTGAAGTATTGGTCATTGGTCATCGGAATCCGGATACCGACGCAATCTGTTCGGCGATCGGTTACGCGGAGTTCAAGCGGCGCACGGGGCTGCCCGAGGCGGAGGCGGCGCGCTGCGGCGACATCAACGAGCGGATCAAATTTGTGCTGCGTTCGTTCGGGATGGCGCCGCCGCGATTTGTGGCGGACGTGTCGCCGAAGGTCCGGGACGTGATGCAGTCGAACGTGGCGAGTGTGAGCACGCGGACGACGGTGGCGGAGGCGCTGGCGATCATGGATGACCGGATCATCCGGGTGTTGCCGGTGATGAACGCGGACGGGACCTGCAAAGGGCTGGTCTCGGTGTTCAAGATGAGCAAGTTTTTCTTCCCGACGCCGCAGCGTCCGTTTGATTCGCGCCGGCTGCTGGTGACCGTGCGAAACCTGGCCGCCACGCTGTCCGGGCGGTTGATTCACGCGCGTAACGAGGATCAGGAGGAGGACCTCATCCTGATGATCGGGGCGATGAGCGTGAATTCCTTCTCGGAGCGATTGAAGAAGTATCCTCGGGAGCGGCTGGTCGTGGTGACGGGGGACCGCCGGGAGTTGCAGGAACTGGCAATCCGGGAAGGGGTGCGGGTGGTCATTGTGACGGGCGGATTTGGCATCGATGAGGCCATGACCGCCGCGGCAGGGGAGAACGGAGTCAGTTTGATCCTGTCCCCGCATGACACGGCCACGACCGCGATGTTCTGCCGCGCCGCGATTGCCGTGGACCGCATGATTCACGAGCACTTTCTCGCTTTGCGGGAGGATGAGCCGTTGTCGGCGGTGCAGGGAATCGCGACGGCGTCGCAGTTCCATGCCTTCCCGGTCGTGGACGAAAACGACCGCATGGTGGGGATTCTGTCGAAATCGGATTTTCTGAAGAAGGTGGAGCGCCAGTTGATTCTGGTGGACCACAATGAACTGTCGCAGGCGGTGCGTGGGGCGGACCGGGTGGAGATACTGGAGATCATCGATCATCATCGGATCGGGACGCTTTCGACGCAGCAGCCGATCCTGTTTCGCAATGAGCCGGTGGGATCGACGAGCACGATTGTGGCGGGCTGTTTTTTTCAGCATCAGGTGGAATTGTCCCCGGCGATTGCGGGGCTGTTGCTGGCGGGGCTGGTGTCGGACACGTTGAATCTGACGTCGCCGACGACGACGGAGCGGGACGTGGAGGTGCTGGCCCGGCTGGAGAAGATCGCCGGAGTGAACGCGCGGGAGTTTACAGAGAAGCTGTTTGAGTCGGGGTCGCTGCTGACGTCGCGTCCGGCGGCGGAGGCGATCACGACCGACTGCAAGGAGTATGAGGAGATGGGTCGGCGGTTCAGTGTGGCGCAGATCGAGGAGATCGGGTTCGACCAGTTCTGGAAGCGGAAGGACGAGGTGAAGGCGGCGCTGGAGGAGTATCGGAGGGGGCAGCGGTACTTTTTTTCGGCGTTGCTGGTGACGGACGTGGTGCGGCAGACGACGCTGTTGCTGGTGACGGGGGAGGAGAGCTTTGTGCGGTTGATCAAGTATCCCGAAGTGGAGCGGGGGATCCACGAATTGCAGGGAATCGTATCGCGGAAGAAGCAGGTTTTGCCCTATCTGATGCATTGTCTGGGGCAGGCGGGGTGAACGGAGCCCCGGGAGGGGGGGTGTCCAAAGCCGCTCAATCCCAAGCAATTGTGGTAAAAGAGTTTCTCTGGATTTTGTCGGCGTGGGGCTGCAAGATGCGCGCATGAAACTGATTCTCAGTACGCACAATGTCACCCTTACGAAGGCGATTGAAGATCACATCATGAGTCGCATCTGGAAGCTCGAACACCTCGATCGATTCGCCATCAACGCGCGGGTGACACTGGAACATGACCACACGAAGGCGCCGGACCGCCAGTTCACGTGTTCCATGCGGCTGACCGTGCCGGGGCCGGACCTGTTTGCGGAGGACTCCGAGACGGACCTATACGCCTCCATCGATCTGGTGACCAAAAAGATCGAGCAACAGATCCGCAAACGTCAGAACAAGTTCAAGGCCCGGAAACATTCCCAGGCCGCCCGCACCAAGCGGCGACGGCAGGAAGCCAATCTTTGATGGGCGATTCCCCCGTCCTCATTCTTCGTGCCCGAACGATTCTACCCATCGCCAGTCCGTCCGTGGAGGATGGCGCGATTGTCATTCAGGGCGCGCGGATTCTCGCCGGCGGTCGATGGGCGGATCTTCGCGTTCATTGGACGGGTGAACCGCTCGATCTCGGGGAACGGGTCGTGTTGCCCGGTTTGATCAACGGCCATTGTCATCTCGACTACACGTCGATGGCGGGTGAACTGCCGGCCACCCGGCATTTCACCGACTGGATCAAGGCGATCACGGC
>DATKEE010000265.1:0-6158 GCA_035544555.1 Candidatus Methylomirabilota bacterium | reverse complement strand
GTTGCGGTTTTCCAGTCCCTTGAGGCCGATGATTTCGAGCTTTTCGGAGACAATGCGTGCGATCTCCTCTGGAGGCTTGAGGCGGTGTTCCGCGAGGTAAAGGCCCACGTTTTCGCCCACGGTGAGGGAGTTGAGCAGCGCCCCGGACTGGAAGACCATGGCGAGCCGGTACAGGTCGGCGGTTTCCGGGGCGTGAATGGGCTTGTCCCCGATCAGGATTTCACCGGCGTCGGGTGTTTCGAGGCCGATGAGGTGTTTGAGCAGGACGCTTTTGCCGCTGCCGCTGGGGCCCATGATGAAAAAGATTTCGCCGGGTTCAACATCGAGGTCGAGGCCCTTGAGGACCTTTGTGTTGTTGTAGCTTTTGCGCAGGCCGCGAACCTGGACGCGCACGCTTTGGTGGGATGGAGGGGCGGGGTCGGTCATGATTCCAACTAAAGCAACACTCGGGTGAGAAAGTAGTCCAGAATGAGGATGAGGACGATGGCGTTGACGACGGCCTTGGTGACGGAGCGGCCGATGCCGCGCGGGCCGCCGATGGTGGCGAGTCCCTGCTGACAGGCGACGGTGCCGATGATGAGGGCGAATATGAAGCTTTTGAGGAGGCCGTTGACGACGTCCTCGATTCCGACGACCTGGCGGAGGTTGTTGAAGTAGGCGTCGAAGGAGACATCGATCTGGGGGTTGGAGGCGGAGACCAGGGCACCGCCGAGCCAGCCGACCATGATGGAGAAGAGCACGAGAGTGGGCAGGGCAATACTGATGGCGATCATGCGCGGGAGGACCAGGTAATGGATGGGATTGATATTCATGGTCCGGAGCGCGTCGATTTCCTGATAGACGCGCATGGAGCCGATCTCCGCGGCCATGGCGGAGCCGATGCGGCCGGCGATGAGGATGGACATCATGACGGGGGCGAGTTCCTTGGCGATGGAAATGCCGACAAGGCCGCCGATGACATGGGCCAGTCCGCGTTCCTTGACGATGGGACCGGTCTGGAGCGCGATGACACCGCCGATGAAGAGGGAGAGGATGCAGGCCATAAGCAGGCTGGCGTTGCCGATCTCGAACAACTGTTCGAACACCTTGCGGCGTTGGCGCCAGGCCGCCGGGAGCGAACGGAGGGTTCGCAGGAAGAGGAGGATCAGTTCGCCGATGTTCTGAAACATGGGAGGAGTTCCGGTTCAAGGCGACCGGGAGGCATCAGGCTCGTTCTCGGACCGGCCGAAAGGAAGATAAAAGACACGCCAACGCCGGCCATCGGAGCCGGATTGATACTGGAAAAGCCCGAACAAGAGCGAGCACTTTTTGAGGTCGGGCGAGGTTTCACGGCGGTAGAGGTTCCAGAGGAGGGACTGGCTGGTGGCGCTGGTTTGGGGGTTGCGTTCCGAGCGCCAGAGCGACCACAGGGGGGACCAGTTGCGCTCGATGCCACGGTTCCCCGGGAGAAGAGGTTCGAGCAGCGAGAGTATCTGGAGGCGTTCTTTTCCCTGGTGGTCTTCGCGGTAGGTAAACAGCGGCCAGAGATCCCGCCGGTGCAACGCGGTGCCGGTGGCTGTATTGCGCTCGATCAGATCCGAGTAGAGAAAGAACAGGATGCGGGTGCGCTCCCGGTCCAGGGGGTCCGATTGGATCCGGTTGTATTTGTAAACCGGCCAGAAGTACCAGTCGCTCTGGAGGGTGTCGTGGCCGGACCGGCTGAAGAACGGCCAGACGCGGCTGGTGTGCTTGCCTTCTCCGCGCGTAAAGACAATCAGCGGCCAGGGGGCACCCACCTCGGTGTACTTCTTCTCCCGATCCTGGGTGATGGTGAGACCCAGCGGCCACGGAATGGTCGTCGAATCCCGCTGGGGCGATCTGAGGCGGCTGTAGAACGGAAGCAATGCGTGGAGATGTTTTGGATCGTCGGTGCCCAGGTCGGCTCGCTGATTAAAATAGAACGGCCAGAGAATGAAGAGTTTGCGATGGCCTGGGAGGGTTTCCGGATCGCCCCAGTGGTTGGTGTGGGTGATTGCGGTCCGCGTTTCATGGCCTGCCAGCGGCCAAACCTGCCAGCCGCGGAGGTTTTCGCCGCGCCGCACATGAAACACCGGGTAGAGGTAGTTATAAGTGGTGTACTCGCGCGGACCCGGCGCCTGGCCAGGGATCATGGAGCGGCCGCGCACCGTCTTTGCGTAGAGGGGCCACAGGACGAATTCGATCTCATCCCGCAGCAGGCGGTTTTTCAGGGTGCCATAAAGCGGGAAGAGCGCGGTGTAGTTGCGGTCTGGATTGTCGGAGCGTTGCTGGAAGTAAAAGGGGAAGAGCGTGAACCGGTCGGTTTCCTCCTGATCGAGGGTTTCTCCGCCTGAGAAGCTCAACCATTGCAGCAGTTGAAGGCGATACTCCGTTCCATATCGGTCATAGGTGAGGATGGGATAGAGAAAATCGAACTCGGTGGAATCGATTTTCAGATTCACGGTCCGGGACAGCAATGGAGGGAGCGCCCATTGATGCTGGTGCTCTGCCTCGGTTCGGTAAAAGAGGGGTCCGGCGATTTCAGTGCGTTGGACACCGGGATCCAGGGTCATTTCGAAGCGGTCATGGAGCGGGCCGGCGGAGAAGATTTCCGAGGCGGCGGCGGTGGCGAGCCACTGGCAGAATAGGAACGCTGGCAGCAAGGAGTGGGGGATCAGGCGGGTTTGAAACCGGTGGAACCGGCTGACAATCCCCTGGCGACAAGCGGCTCCGATAACGATAGCGCGCGGGTATGGAGGGGCCATTGGGGGGCGTTTATCCGGCGTTAACAAGAGCATTGACTTTTTCGTTTCATCCATTAGTTTACCAGCCGATTGAGGTTTTTACCTCGGTTCCTCCCGACCCAGTGACGATAGTGCATTTTCGTCACTGGGTTTTTGTCTTCCACCCGAGGCGGCTGAGCACATGGAGCAGTGCGGGCAGACAGGTCAAGGCGGCGACCATGCAGGTGGCGATGCCGACCGACATGACGAAGCCCAAACTGGCGATGCCTTGATGTTTGGCGAGCAGCAAGCTGCCGAAGCCGGCCATGGTGGTCAATCCCGATACGAGAATCGCCTTGCCCGTGCTCCTGGACAGGATGCGGGGGTTTTGTTCCTCGATGAATCGATGGAGGATATGGATTCCGTTGGTGACCCCGATTCCGATGACGAGCGGCAGGGTCATGATGTTGGCCGGGTTGAAAGGCACCTGGAAAGCGCCCATGAAACCGGTCAACCAGATGCCTCCAACCAGCACCGGCAGCAGGGCCAGGAGAACGCAAACGATCGAGCGAAAGTGGATGAAAACCAGCAGGGCGATCACCGCCAGCGAATACCACGCCGCCTCCACATAGCTCTGCCTCAGGAGACTGGTGTATTCGTAGAGCTGCACCGGCGTCCCGGTCGCTTCCGGGTCCACTGTCCGGAGTTCCTCGATAAACTCCCGTTGCGGTTCGCGTTCCCAGATGTTTTCCCGTGGATAGACCTGCAACAACAAGCTGCCGGAACGCCCGATGAAACGATTGCGCAGGGCAGGCGGCAGGTCCTCAACCGTCAAGGGTCCGCTCGTGTCCTGTTCGCGCATGGCGCGGAGGGAGTCCCGGACGTCGGCAAAGAAGCGGGTTTGAAACAGATCGAGGCGGCCGGCGACCTCCGGCATGGGAGCGGCAAACAACTGTTTTCTGAACTCGATGAGGGTGCCGCGCAGGGTGAGGAGTTGATGAATGAGCAACAACGACCGGGCGGACCGGGCGCGATCCTGTTCGTGCCGCGCCACCCACAGCGGCGCGCTGAGCGGAGAAGCGCCGCCGAGATCTCGTGTCAACCTCCGGATCGGCTCCTCGAGGAGCGCCTGGCTCGCGGTCTCCTGCTCCAGCGCGTCGGCGGCCGATCCCAGATAACCCTGGAGCGACCAGAGCACGCGGCTGAGGTGTTCGATGTTCAACGCGGCGGGATCCCTCCCGCTCAGATCGACCCCGTTGAGCGTTCCTCTGGCTTCCTCGACCAAGGCGAGCTTTCGGGATTGATCCTCGCTGAGGTAAGGAGCCATCGAATCCACCTCGGCGACCTTGGGGAGGTTGGTGAGTTGTTGTTCGAGCCGGAGGGCGTGATCGAGATTGGTGGCGATGATGGCGCCGTAGAGCACGGACTTTGAGGCGGAATGGATGAGTTTCTCCTCGAAGACCACGGCGGGCAGTCCCCTGCTCTGAAGGTTGAGCAGATTGTAGTCGAAGCGGACGGACAGCGAGTACTGGAGCGCGATGCCGGTGAGAAGCGCGGTGACCACGAGCACGCTCCGCGGACGCCCCAGCCAGAGACGCTCGACGCGGGCGCGGCGGGACAGCGGACCGGCGTGCTCGTGATCGATCACGTTTTGGCGGCCGCGCAACAGCAGTACCGGAAGCAACGTCAGCATGGGTGCCAGACAAATCAGCATGCCCCCGCCGCAAATCACCCCCATTTCCTGGATGCCCTTGAAATCGGTCAGAGTCATGGCGAAGAACGCGCCCGACGTGGTGAAGGCTCCCGTGAACACGCCATGCCCGGTGTGAACCATCGCCGTCTTCAAGGCCTCGCTCTGCGGGCGGTTCTCGCGCAACTCCTCCTCGTAGCGGCTGACGAGGTGGATGCCGGAGTCGATGGCCAGTCCGATCAGGATGGGGACGAAGGTGATGGTCAGGATGTTGAGATGCCCGACGACGGCGGTGGTGAAGGCCATGGTGTAGGCGAGGCCCACGACGAGGGAGACGATGGTCTTGATCGGGCGGCCCGTTTCCCGGTAGCCGTAGATGAAGATGAGGGCGCACGCCACGAGCGCCACGCTGCTGGCGAGAGCCATGTCGCGCTGGGATTGCGCCATTTCATCGACCTCCAGCACGGGTTCCCCGGTGATGCCCACGTTCAGGCCGGGCACCTCGTGCTGCGTTTGCTCGACCAGTTCCCGCAGCCGGGTGACGGATTTCGCGGTCAGATCCTCCTGCCGCGCGCGCACGGTGACCAGATAGATGCGCCCTTCATCGAAGGTGATGTACATGCCGCGGCTGGCCTCGGGCCCACCGCCGAAGAGGGCATGCAAACCCGGGGAGGGCGGGATGCCGGGTCCACTCAACGCCGCGGTCGCCTGTTCCACAATTCCCTGCAAAGCCGGCATCGCATCCAGCAGCAGTTCCCGATCGAAGTCCGCGGCCTGGCGCGCCTCGAAGAACCGCGCGTTCACATGACTGAAGAGCGCGGTGAGATTGGTCGCGGCGATGAATTCCTGAATGAAGGGCCGGTAGTTCTCCAGGGTTTCGCGCAGCCCGGCCAGGTCCTCCTCCGAGGCAAACAACAGCCCCTTGTGCCCCAACAGCCGGAGGTCACCCTTGAAAAAGACGCCCGTGAAGAGGTTCGTCTCGTCGCGCAACCGGGCCCCCAGACGCTCGACAAACTCCTGATTCTTTTCCTGGTTGCCGCCTTCGACCACGACCACCAGATCGTCCTGGGCGGGGAATTCCCTCCTGAACTCCTGAAAAATGCGATGGTAATAATGGTTTTCCGCGTCAACGAGGTTGCTGCGACTGGTGTCGAATTCCAACTCGAGCACGGTGTAACCGACACAGAAACCGAACAGCAGCACCTGCGGATAAAACAGGACGCGCGGATACCGGAGGATGACCTCCGCCATCCATCGCAACCAGCGTTCCAACAGGCTTTGCTTTGGCAGGTGCATGGGACAGGGTGCGAAACCGCCAACCCCGCGTGTTCAACCGGCGTGACGAGGCAAGGCCATGCCGGAACGCGGCGAAAGAGGGTGAATCCGCTCGGCAGGGCGGGCGGCCCGCTCAGGATTCGCCCGGGAATTCCGCGTTCGAATGAATTTCCTTCACGTCGTCGTGTTCATCCAGCAGCTCCATCAACCGGTTGACAGCTTCCACGGTCGCGCGATCAGACACCGTCATGGTGAGTTCGGGCAGGGAGGTGACTTCGGCGGACTCATACTGAATGCCGCGATTCTCCAGTTGACGATGCACCTCCTCGAACGTGCCCGGATCGGTCAGTATCTCGAAACCCTGGGGCTCGGCCCGAAAATCGTCCGCACCCGCCTCCAGGGCGAGTTCCATCAACTCGTCCTCCCGGGCGGCATCGCGGGAAACGATGATCTGGCCCCGCCGACGGAACAGC
>DATKEE010000264.1:0-3535 GCA_035544555.1 Candidatus Methylomirabilota bacterium | reverse complement strand
GGATCCGGCAAGACCACCACCCTTTACTCCTGCCTGAGAAAGGTGAACTCCATCGAGCTGAAGCTGCTCACCGCCGAGGATCCGGTGGAGTATGACATCGAAGGCATCATGCAGGTGGCCGTGAATGAAAACGTCGGCCTGACCTTCGGCAAGGCGCTCCGGTCGTTCCTCCGCCAGGATCCCGACGTCATCATGGTGGGTGAAATGCGCGATCTCGAGACTTCGCAGATCGCCATTCAGGCTTCGCTCACGGGCCATCTGGTGCTCAGCACGCTTCACACGAACGACGCGCCCGGCGCGGTCACCCGCCTGATCGACATGGGTGTGGAACCGTTTCTCATCTCCTCGACTCTGATGGCGGTCCTGGCTCAACGTCTCGTCCGCACCACCTGCCGGAAATGCCGCACCCCGTTCGAACCCACGGAGAACCAGTTGTCCACGCTCAATCTCTCGCCGCACGACATCGGGGAGAAGATGTTCTATTACGGGCGCGGCTGCGGCGCATGCAACGACACGGGATACAAGGGCCGGAAGGGCATCTTTGAATTGCTGGTGGTCAGCGACGCCATCCGGGCGTTGATCAATGAGCGCGCGCCGACGGTGGTGGTGCGCCAGAAGGCCGTCGAGCTGGGCATGGTGACGTTGCGGGAAGACGGCTTGCGCGGTATTTTTGACGGTGATACAACCATCGAAGAAGTCGTCAAGTACACCTAATACCTGAGGACCCCTTTTATGCCGAAATACAGTTACGTGGCCATGGACTCCCGGGGCAAGGAGACCAAGGGCACCCTTGATGGCGCCAATCAGAACGAGGCGATCAGCCGCATCAAGGAGATGGGTTACTTTCCCACGAAAGTGGTGGAGGTGGACAAGACGAAGCTGGATGCGAAGGGGAAAAAGGGAGGAGCCCGGAAGAAGGCCGCCGGCAAGAAGGGCGGCTCGATGAATTTCGAGATCAAGATTCCAGGTCTCTCGGGCCGCGTCAAATCGAAGGTCCTCACGGTGTTCACCCGGCAGTTGGCCACCCTGGTCGAGGCCGGTCTCCCCCTGTTGCGGGGTCTGCGCGTGCTCGAGCGTCAGGAGAAGAATCCCACTCTCAAACGGATCATCGGTGAACTTGCCCTCTCCATCGAAGGGGGCTCCACATTTTCCGAGGGCCTGGCCCAGCATCCCAAGGTGTTCAACCGGCTCTTCGTCAACATGGTCAAGGCGGGCGAGATCGGCGGTGTGCTCGAAGTCGTCCTCAAGCGGCTCGCCGAATTCATGGAAAAGGCCCAGAAAATCAAGGGCAAGATCATCGCCGCCATGTTCTATCCCGTCGCGGTGATGACGGTGGCGGTGGTCATTCTCGGCGTTCTCATGGTGTTCGTGATCCCGCAGTTCAAGGAGATCTTCGGCGAAATGCTCGAGGGCCGGCCGCTGCCCGAGTTCACGCAGGTCGTCCTGGCCATCAGTGACGTCATCAAGAACCACTTCCTGTTGACGCTCGTCGGAGTGGTCGTGGCCTTCATCCTCTTCAAGCTGATCGTCAGTTCCAGGATCGGGCGCCGGCTCTTCGACAGATTCAAGCTGCACATGCCCGTGATTGGTCCCGTCATCAGCAAGGTGGCCATCGCGCGCTTCACCCGTACGCTCGGCACCCTGGTGAGCAGCGGCGTCCCCATTCTTCAGGCGCTGACCATCGTCAAGGAAACGTCCGGCAACGTCGTGGTGGGCGAGGCCGTCGGCGCCGTGCACGAAAGTGTCAAGGAAGGCGAAACCATCACCGCCCCGCTCGAGACATCCAAGGTCTTTCCCCCCATGGTCATCAGCATGGTGGACGTCGGTGAACAAACCGGCGCCCTGCCCGAAATGTTGATGAAGATCGCGGATACCTATGAGGAGGAGGTGGACAACGCGGTTTCCGCCATGACCAGCCTTCTGGAGCCGATCATGATTGTGTTCCTGGCCGTCATCGTCGGCAGCATCGTCATCGCCCTCTTCCTCCCCCTCATCGCGCTCATCGAAGGCGTGGGGGACGTCGGCGGTCCCGGAGGGGAGTAGTCCGTGGATTTTTAAAGCAGGCTCTCAAAGAGCGGGCTTCCCGGACATGTGTCGGGAAGCGCCAATGTCGATGAGTTTGCGGAAAGGATGCCGATAAAGGTTCCTCCCGATGCGGTAATTTGGGGCTGGTTCCATGCAATCTTCCGGGTACATGCCGTTTCTGAATTCTCCGGTTGACAGGGAGGCATTGTAAATACAATGTAACGACATCGCATAGCCATCAGCCCTACAACGGATGGACCATGGAATTCGACTGGACAAACCCGCCCTTCAATCTGGATGCCGCGTTGACCCTCAAGGAGATTGAGGAGTCGTTCGAGGACGCCTTTGCGGTGAAGTTGTTGCCGGATTCCCCCCGTTTTTCCGTTCAGGCCCGCTACTTCAATCTGGGTTTCTCGAACGGCGGGGCGGGTGTGTTTAGTGTGTATCGCACCAACGGCAAGCAGGTCCGGGTCATTTACGCCCGGCCCTTCGAGCCGGAGGAACAATTGTTTTATCAACGCAAACTGAACCACGCGCTTGCCCAATAGCGAGCCCACCATGATGAACGCAATTTCCAGTTGGGACGAGGTGCCGATGTTCGACCGCGAGGAGGCTGAGGCGGATTTCTGGGCCGTGAATCGGATCGATTTGCGCCTGATGGAATCCTCCGTGTTGAGCGCGTCGGATGTCGGCGATTCCGTCACCATCACCCTGCGTTTTGACCCGCGCATGCTGTCCCGCATCAAGCGGCTCGCCCGGTCCCGGTATTTGAACTACCAGAGCATGATTAAACAATGGCTGAGCGAGCGCATGGAGCAGGAACTCCGCGAACAGCAACGCTACACCCCCGGCCTGTCCCGTTCACAGGGCGGACACCCGACATCAGGCCACCCGCAACGCGCATGAACATCCACTGGCTCCAACAGAATTCGAATCCGGTCCCCGGCGTCGCCGGCGCGTTCCGGCGCGCCTTCACGCTCGTCGAACTGCTCGTCGTCATCGCCATCATGGCCATTCTCGCCGGACTGATCGTCGGACTCGTCTCAGTGGCCGGCAAGAAATCGAAGCTCAGCCGGGTTGAGACGGAACTCAACCAGATCGTCACCGCGATCGAGGGCTACAGGACGAAGCTGGGTTTCCTTCCGCCAATGAACGGGGATACGAACAACTTCGCGGTGAATCCCCTTTACTATGAATTGAAAGGCACGGTCGTCACCGACGCTGAGCGCGTCTTCGCGGTGGCCGGGACCGGCCAGAGGATTGGCCAGCAGCAGATCCGCAGCTATTTCCGACAGGATGGTTTTGCCAATGCCGTCCAGCGTTTGAGCGGTGCGGGCGCGGATTCGCCGGCGCAGGCGACGCCGCCGGATTTTCTCCAGACCCTCAAATCGACCCAGGTGCGCGCTTTGTCGGAGAACCCCGAGGTCCTGCTACTGGCGGTGCCGGTGGACTGGCCGCTGGATCGCACGGATCAGCCTACGTCGGTTCCCGGACTCAATCCGTGGCGCTA
>DATKEE010000263.1:0-3661 GCA_035544555.1 Candidatus Methylomirabilota bacterium | reverse complement strand
CTCGGTGGTCAAGAAGCGCGAAACCTCGATGAGCACGGGGATTGGCTTCGGCATTGGCATTCCGCACGCCTCGACCGATTTGATTTATGAGGTGGTGGGCGCGTTCGGACGGTCACAGAAGGGCGTGAACTTCGATTCGCTCGACAACCAGCCAGTGTCGCTGGTGATGCTGTTTCTGGTTCCGCAGGGCCAGTTCCAAAAGCACCTGCACACACTCGCGAACATCGCCAAGCTGCTTCACAACAAGGAGTTTCGCCAGGCCCTCGAAGAGGCTCCGGACGCCGACGCGATGGCCTCGATCATCTTTGCTCAATCGGGCGCCAAGTAGTCCCCGCCGGAAGGAACCCTCTGAGTCGCTTCCTGGCCGGCTCCCCATCACCCGCGCAACGTCACATGCTGCATCGCCTGATCGAACAACGCCTTCATGACGCCGTCCGGCAGGTCCTGCCTGATGCGGACTTCGCGACCGTGCAGGTCCGGCCGTGTCCGGATCCAAAATTCGGAGATTACCAAAGCAACGCCCTGATGGGACTGGCGAAGGCCCGGCGCATGAATCCGCGCCAGCTTGCCACCGACGTCGCCGCGCGGCTGGAGGTGAACGAGTGGTGTGAGCCGGTGGAAATCGCCGGCGCGGGATTTCTTAATTTCCGTCTCAACCCCGGCGCCGTGGAGCGGGTGCTCCTGGACGCCGCCCGCGGCCGGCATCTGTTTTTCGATCGCGCCGGGGCTCCCCGGACAATCGTGCTGGATTTCAGTTCGCCGAACGTCGCCAAGCCGATGCACGTGGGTCACATCCGATCGACCATCCTGGGGGATTCGCTGGCGCGGACGTTCCGGTTGCTGGGGCACGCGGTCGTCACGGACAACCATCTGGGCGACTGGGGCACGCAATTCGGCAAGTTGCTGGCCGGCTGGAAGCGGCACCTCGACAAGGAATCGCTGAAGCGGGATCCGATCAGCGAGATGGAACGCATTTACCGGCTGATGAACAGCGCGTGCGAGGCCGATGCCGCGTTGCTGGACGAGGCGCGCCTGGAGTTGGTGAAGTTGCAGCGCGGTGATCCGGAGAACGCGGCCATCTGGCGGGAGATGATCGCGCTGTCGCAGATCCAGTTTGATGTGATCTACAGCCGGTTGGGGGTGCGCTTCGATCACACGCTGGGGGAGAGCTTTTACAATGACCGGCTGAAGGGCGTGGTGAGCGCCTTGAGGGAGAAGGGGCTGGCCCGGGAAAGCGAGGGGGCGATGGTGGTGTTCTTCGAGGATCGCGCGGATTTGAAGGATCATCCGGCGCTGATTTTAAAGAGCGACGGCGCGTCGAACTACACGACCACGGATCTGGCGACGCTGGAGCACCGGCTTGAGAAGTGGCGGCCCGATGAGATCGTTTATGTGACGGACGGCCGGCAGCAGCTTCACTTCAAGCAGGTGTTCGAGGTTTTCCGGCGCTGGCATCCGGAGGCGCCGGTGAAGCTCGCGCACGTGTGGTTTGGCTCGATCCTGGGCGAGGACGGAAAGCCGTTCAAAACCCGGAGCGGAGAGACGATCCGTTTGAGCGACCTGCTGGACGAGGCGGAGGAGCGCGCGTTCAACCTGGTGTCGGAGAAGAACCCGGACCTGTCCGAGGCGGATCGGAGGAACATCGCGCGCGTGGTGGGGTTGGGAGCCATAAAATACGCGGACCTGCTGCCGAACCGGCAGAGCGACTACGTCTTCAGTTGGGACAAGATGCTGGCGTTGCAGGGCAACACGGCGCCGTATCTGCAATACGCCTTCACGCGCATCCGGAGCATCTTCCGCAAGGGCGGCCTGACTGATTGGGACGCGACGAAAGTCTCCGGGGGCGGCAAGCTGATTCTCACCGCTCCGGAGGAGATTGCGCTGGGGAAACATCTGTTGAACTTCGGGCTGGTGCTGGAGGGGGTGATCGAGGATTACCGGCCGAATTACCTCTGCAACTACCTTTACGATCTGGCGGGACACTTCACGCGGTTCTACGAGAACTGCCCGGTGCTGAAGGCGGAGGAACCGGTCCGCGCGTCCCGGCTGATCCTGGCCGATCTGACGGCGCGCGTATTGCGGCAGGGGCTGGAGTTGCTCGGCATTGAAACCCTCGATCAGATGTAGCCGGGAAGAAAAGACTTGTCGGCAGCCCTCGAAAACGGCGCAATAACCAGCCACAAACCCCACCATGGCTTTGGATTTGACAGAACCGATGGCGGCGGTCTCCGCGCGCGAAACCTTCGAACGCATTGCCGCCAACATTTCGCGCGTCATGCGCGGACAGGAACATTCCATCCGCCGCCTGCTCATCGCGCTGGCCGGCGGCGGACACGTGTTGCTCGAGGACAATCCCGGCACCGGAAAAACCACCCTTGCCAAGGCGCTCGCGCGGTCCATTGACGCGGATTTCAAGCGCGTCCAGTTCACACCCGATCTGCTTCCCTCCGACATCCTGGGCGTGTCGATCTTCAATCAGCGCGACCAGCAGTTTCATTTTCATGAGGGACCGGTGTTCACGAACATTCTTCTGGCGGACGAGATCAATCGCGCGTCGCCGCGAACGCAGTCCGCGTTGCTCGAGGCGATGGCGGAGGACCAGGTCAGTATCGAGGGAACGCGGCGTGATCTGGGCGAGTTGTTCTTTGTGATCGCCACGCAGAACCCGGTCGAATTTCGAGGAACCTATCCGTTGCCCGAGGCGCAGATGGACCGGTTTGGTCTGCAATTCACGCTCGGCTATGTGAGTCCGGAGGAGGAGGTTGCCGTGCTGTCGGAACGCGAGCAGTCCAATCCGCTGGAGGACCTGCCGCCGTGCGCAACGCTCGAAGAGGTGCTGCAACTGAAACGCGCGGTTCGACAGACTCGCATCAGCGACGAGATCAAGCGTTACATCGTGGATCTGGTGGGGGCGACCCGCAGCGCGCAGGGGGTGGTGCTCGGGGCGAGTCCGCGCGCCTCGCTGGCGTTGATGAAGGCGGCGCAGGCGGCGGCGCTTTATGACGGCCAGGAGTTCGTGGCGCCGGAGCAAGTCCAGGAACTCGCGGTGCCGGTCATCGCTCACAGGCTCGCGCTCGATCCGCAGTCGCGGTTTTCCGGCATCACCACCCGAAGCATCGTGGAGGACGTGATCCAGCGCCTTCCGGTGCCGGCGTAGAGGAGAAGGGAGACTCCCTCACCGCACTCCAGAACGTCGCCGCCTTCGCATGGGGCTTCCCGACCCGCGCGCCAGCGTTTTGGAGTGCGGTTGTGGGCGACAGCCCTCTACCGCTTTCATATGCCGGACGGACGTCCATCCAGCGCACGCACGCTCACACCCGCCCGAAAAGCGGCGAATCCGTTGCGCTTCATCCTGCACCTTATACGGAAGTGTGAGGTCTTCACGTGCTGCTCCTGGCGTTGAGTCGCCAGCCCGAGGGGACCTCGAGAAGGCGACACAGGCTGGTTCCAATACTCTCGGGGAACGCTCGAGTCGTCCTGCTTTCGATCCCGGAACATCATCCGATCGCACCTCTCCCGGCGCCTCATCTTTTACCCCTGATCTTTTACCTTTGCCCTCGCCCGGTCCTGGCGTAAACAGGGCTGGTAAAAGATGGGAGGTAAAAAAGGGCCGACGGAATTCCCCGCATCGCAGCACCGCCGCCTCCCACTCCTCCTGAAC
>DATKEE010000262.1:0-8381 GCA_035544555.1 Candidatus Methylomirabilota bacterium | reverse complement strand
TGGTGCGCGGCATCAAGATCACCGACTACTGCGACCAGGAGAAAGTCAGCACCCGGGAACGACTGGATTTGTTCATCAAGGTCTGCCAGGCGATCCAGCACGCCCATCAGAAGGGCATCATCCATCGGGACATCAAGCCGTCGAACATCCTCGTCACGTTACACGACGGCGTGCCGGTGCCGATGGTGATTGACTTCGGCATCGCCAAGGCGACCGAAGGCCGGCTCACCGACGCGACGGTTTACACGCAGTTGCATCAGTTCATCGGCACGCCGGCGTACATGAGTCCGGAACAGGCGGAGATGAGCGGGCTGGACATTGATACGCGCAGCGATATCTACAGCCTGGGCGTGCTGCTCTACGAGTTGCTGACCGGCAAGACTCCTTTCGACGCGAAGGAGTTGATGTCGCGGGGCATCGATGCGATGCGAAAGACGATTCGGGAGAAGGAGCCAATGCGCCCGTCAACCAGACTGGCGACGTTGAAGGGCGAAGATTTGACCACGACGGCGAAGCGCCGGTCTTCTGAAGCACCCAAACTGATTCATCTGCTCAAGGGCGATCTGGATTGGATTGTGATGAAGTGTTTGGAGAAGGATCGCCAGCGCCGTTACGAGACGGCCAACGGTCTCGCGGCCGATCTCAAGCGGCACTTGAACAATGAACCCGTCGTCGCCCGACCGCCCTCGACCGCTTACCGTTTTCAGAAGGCATTTCGCCGGAACAAACTCATGTTCGCGGCGGGAACGGCGGTGGTCATCGCGCTGGTCGTTGGATTGGGTCTGGCCGCGGCGGGTTTGCGGCAAGCGATGAAGGAACGAAACATCGCGTTGGCTGCCCGAGCCGGAGAAGAAGTTCAACGCCGCGAGGCGCAGCAGGCGCAGGCCAATGAAGCTCAACTCCGTCGCGAAGCTGAAGTTCAAGAACTGGTCGCACGTCGCCGCGCCTATGCTTCGGACATGAACCTCGCGCAGCAATCCATCACGCTGAATAATTTTGGCCGCGCCCTGGAATTGTTGAACCGTCATCGGCCTGCGACAAAAACCGAAATTGATCTTCGCGGTTGGGAATGGCGTTACCTCTGGCAATTCTGCCAGGGCGACGACCTGTTCACTCTCTGCCGCCAAACGGATTCCGTATTCTCACTCGCGGCGTCCCTCGATGGCCGCTGGCTCGCGGTCGGCGATTTTTCAGGCAGTGGGGTTTCCGTCTGGGATTTGCGCACGCGCCAGGAGATTGGCCGTCCTTTCACCGGTGGCGAGGCGTCCAGTTCCACGCGTGTCGCCTTCTCTCCGCAGGAGCCGCTCCTGGCATTTTCCACCGTGACGCGAGAGGGTTCCACAGTGCGTCTGTGGAATGCAGCCACGCGAAGTCCCGTGGCCACACTGTCCTTGAATGCCGCGTGCATCGCCCTGGCTTTTTCCGAGGATGGGCGCAGCCTGGCCACCTTCACCACCCGTCCGCGTGCTACGATCACACTCTGGAGCATCCCGGATGGACAGAAACTCGGGACTTTCCCCATGGAGGATCTGTCCAGTGTGACGGGCCAAACACGGTTTTCCACCAGCCCCGACCTGCGTTTTGCGGCCTATGCTATGCGCGATGGCCGCATCCGAATCATCGACTTGAGCACCGGACGTGAACGCTGGACCGCGCAGGCAACCAAAGAGTTCACCATCGCCCTCACCTTTTCGCCGGATGGAAGGATTCTCGCCTCCAGTGAAGGCTACGCCGGAGGAACGATCAAATTGTGGGAAGCCGCCACCGGGAGAGAGATCGGCCGGCTGGAGGGGCATCAAGGGTGGGTGGCATCCCTGCTGTTTTGGCCCGATGGCAGGAAACTGGCCTCGGCGAGCGCGGATCAAACCATTCGCTTGTGGGATCTGAGCGATCCGGCCCAAGCGCGTCCCCTGGGTTTGCTCCGCGGGCACAATGTGGAGGTGTGGTCCCTGGCCTTGCTGCCCGACCAGGTGACGCTGGTCAGCGGTGGCAAAGATGGCTCCGTCCGGTTGTGGGATACCGCCAAACCGCAACGGAACCAGGCTGCCTTGACGCTCGCCACGAATCTCCTCAGTTGGCATTTCGCCCCGGACGGCAAGTCGGTCACGGGCTTGGATCGGGAAGGACGCGTCACCCGATGGAAGGGGGACATGTTTCAGGAAGCGCAACGGGTGGGTGAGATCGAGCGATCCTTTCCCTCCATTCCGGACTTTGTGTTGCTGGCTCGTGATGGGTTGCGGGTCGCCACGGGTTCCACGAACGGCCTCGTTCGCGTGTGGGATTTGGACCGAGGCGGTCCGCCCCGCGAGCTTTCCACTCATCCGATGAGCGTCATGCCGATGGCTTTCCTGCCGCGAAGCGAGGGAATCCTGCTCCAACACGCGAACAATTCGGTCAGCGAGCGCAGCCTGTCCACCGGACGGGAAACACAAGTTTGGCAAGCGCCAGACCGAGTGAGAGCCTGGGCTGTTTCAGGCGATGAACGTTGGTTGACCGCATTCAGCTACAGTGGGGCCAGTATCTTGCGAGACCGCTCCGCCAGGAACCAAACCAACCTCGCGGTCAACTTGCCGCAGGCCAGCGGGGCCAACTTTTCGGCGGATGGAAAACAGTTCGCCGTGGTGAGCTGGATCGGGGGCGGAAAAGTGTGGTCCCTCGATCCGTTGCGCGAGTTGGGAACATTGCGCGGATTCCTGATGGGGTCGGATTCAGTCGTGTTCTCCCCCAACGGCGATCGGCTGGCCGCCGGAGGCGCTGGCAAAGAGGCGCTCAAACTCTACGACTCGGTGGACTACCAGGAACTGCTCACGCTGGAGGCAGAGGGATCGAATTACCAAAACACCGAATTCTCCCCGGACGGCAATGTCATCGGCTCAAGGAACGGACAAAACACCCTGCGCCTGTGGCGCGCGCCGTCGTGGCAAGAGATCGCCGCAGCCGAGGCGAAGGAGAAAGCAGAAGTTCGACGGCCATGAATCCGACCCGCGAAGAACTCCTCTTCGGCCTCGCACTCACAAAGCCCGCCGCGGAGCTCGTTGTGTTCCTCGACCGCGAATGCGCCGGCGACTCCTCCTTGCGCCAACGTCTCGAGGCTCTGCTCGCCGCGCACGAAGAACCGGACGGCGTCTTGCCCACGCAGGCCGAGTCCGCTCGGCCCACAATCAAACTGGAAATGCCCGATGAGCCGGCCGACGAGGCCATGGGCCAGACGCTGGGGCGCTACAAGCTGCTGGAGAAAGTCGGCGAAGGCGGGTGCGGCGTGGTCTATGTTGCGGAGCAGACCGAACCGGTGCGGCGTCGTGTCGCGCTGAAGGTCATCAAACTGGGCATGGACACCAAGGCGGTCGTCGCGCGCTTCGAAGCGGAGCGGCAGGCGCTGGCCATGATGGATCATCCGAACATCGCCAAGGTGCTCGATGCCGGCACCACGGGCGCCGATACAGCGCAATCTCAAATTTCAGATTTCAAATCTCCAATTTCCGGAGGCCGTCCCTACTTCGTCATGGAGCTGGTGCGCGGCATCAAGATCACCGACTACTGCGACCAGCACAATCTCACCACCAAGGAACGGCTCGACTTGTTCATCAAGGTCTGCCAGGCGATTCAGCACGCCCACCAGAAGGGCATCATCCACCGCGACATCAAGCCCTCGAACATTCTCGTCACGTTGCACGACGGCGTGCCGGTTCCCAAGGTCATTGACTTCGGCATCGCCAAGGCGACCGAAGGCCGGCTGACGGACAACACCGTCTATACGCAGTTGCACCAGTTCATCGGCACGCCGGCCTACATGAGTCCCGAGCAGGCGGAGATGAGCGGACTGGATATTGACACCCGCAGCGACATCTACAGCCTGGGGGTGCTGCTCTATGAGCTGCTCACCGGCAAAACGCCCTTCGACGGGAAGGAACTGATGTCGATGGGGCTGGACGCGATGCGCCGGACGATCCGCGAGCAGGAGCCGGTGCGCCCGAGCACGCGCCTGGCGACGCTCGCAGCCGACCAACTCACGACCACGGCCAAGTGCCGCTCCGCCGACACGTCGAAACTGTTGCACCAGCTCAAGGGCGATCTCGATTGGATCGTAATGAAGTGCCTGGAGAAAGATCGCACGCACCGCTACGAAACGGCCAACGGCCTGGCGGCTGATATCAAACGGCACCTGAACAATGAGCCAGTCGTTGCCCGCCCACCGAACCCGGCCTATAGATTCCAGAAGGCATGGCGAAGAAACAAACTGGTGTTTGCCTCGGGCGCGGCCGTGCTCGCCGCCTTGGTCGTCGGGATCGGGTTCAGCACGTGGCAGGCGTCGGTCGCCCGGCAGGCGAACAGAGAGTCGATCCGGGCCCGGGCCGAGAAGGAGGAGGAGGCCCGCATCGCTCAGCAGGAACGTGACCGGGCTCTGGCGGCCCAGACGCTCGCCGATGCGAAGACCAGGGAGGCGCAACTCAATCTCTACGCGGCGGACATGAAACTCGCCCATCTGGCCCTGGACGAACACGACTTGAAACGCGCCATGACGTTGCTGGAGCGACACCGGCCCGCGCCGGGCGCACCGGACCTGCGCGGCTTTGAGTGGCGTTACCTGTGGAAACAGACCCGCAGCCAGGACATTGCGTCGATGGCCACGAGCAACGGAATCATTCGTTCGCTGGCGTTCTCACCCGACAACCGGTGGCTGGCCGTCGCCGGTTCGAGTGGCGCGAGCGTCATCCATGTCGCCGGCTGGACGGAACAGATCCGGCTGGAGGAGAAAACCTTTTTCCAGTCGGTACACTTCTCGCCAGGCGGAGAATCGCTGTTGACCGGCAGCCCGTCCACGGGACTGCGCATCTGGGATACGCTCACATGGCGGCTCAAGCGCCAGCTCGACGACGTGGCGTCCTACGGCGCCTTTTCTCCTGATGGCCGCCTCATCATCGGAGGGAGCCCGGAGGGATTGCGCATTTGGGACAGCCAGTCACTGCGGCATCTGCACCACTTGACGAATCTGACCGTGCGGCTCCAGTGGAGCGGCAAGCGCGGCCCCATGGGCAGCCTGGGCTTTTCCTCAGACGGCAGGGTCTTCGCGGCCGCCATCGAGGATTCCAGCGCCGCGGCCGATCCCATCAGCATCCGAACCTGGAATGTCACCGAACTGCGCGAACGCGGACCGCGCGCGGCAGCCCGGTCGATCCAGTTCCCCGAGGTGGCCTCCGTGCTGGCGCTGGCGTTGAATGATGATGGCACCCGACTGGCCGTTTCGACCACCTTGGGTTCGCTCAGCCTCTGGGATGTGACCAGCGGCGAACGACTGGCCGTCCTCCGCGCACCCGCACCGCGCTGGACCTCCCTCCTGCATTTTCGCCCGGGACACGAAGAAATCATCGGTGCGCGAATGGATGGCATCCCCATCTGGCGTTACGAGAACGGGACTCTGAACGAGATTGAATTTCGTCGCGGCCACGTGGACGAGCCTTTCGCGCTGGCGACCGCCCGGAACGGATCACGGTTCGCCACCGGGGATGGTGCCGGCACCGTCAAACTTTGGGACGCCTCGCTTCAGGAGGATCGTCCTGCGGACAATGGCGCATCGCGGGACCTCGTCCCGGGCCACATGAGCCACCTCCACTTTCTGGCGGACAACCGCAGTCTGGTGGCCAACGAGTTCCTCGCGGAGCGACTGAACTTCTGGGACACCACGACCGGACAGCGGCGGCGAACCTTCTCCAATGTCGTGTGGCATGCCGGCGCCCGGGTCTCGCCCGACGAGCGTTGGATCCTGCTGGCCCGCACGAACGGCCTGATGGAACTCCGCGAGGTCACCAGCCAGACGCTGGTAGCCACGCTGCGCGGACACACCAACGAAGTCCGGCGCATCTTCTTCACGCCGGACAGTCGCAAGGCCCTGACCGCCACCGTCCAGCAGCTGGGCGCCCGGGGGGACATGTATGCGGGGGATGTCTGGGTGCGTCTCTGGGACATTCCATCGGGACGGTTGATCCAGGAAACGGCCCTGGCCGGAACGATTCGCGACCTAGTTCTGGCGCCGGATGGGTCACAATTCGCCGTTCTTCTCCCGGAGGGTCGATGCGAAGTCCGCCAGACGGGTGATCTGACGCTCGACTACGAGCTGCCGTCTGGAAGCGCCCCTCTCAGGCGACTGGCTTGGTCGCCGGATGGTTCCACCCTCGTTGCCTGTTGGGACCTGCTTCACTTCTGGGATTTGCCCACCCGCTCGCTGCGACTGGGCAGCGGACGTGGCTACGTCTGGATCGGTTTCGCCCCGGATGGTCGAACTGTGGTCACCTACGGCGGAGCCCGCGAAATGAAGCTGGTGAACATGGCCACCGGACAGGAGATGCTGAGCATTCCGCTGGGCGCCGAAATGTTTCAGAGCGCCTTTAATCGCGACGGCACCATTCTTGCCGCCGGCACTTATCGCGTCGAAGGCTCCAACAGGACCTACAAAGTTCTCCTGCTTCGCGCTCCATCGCTCGCCGAAATCGCCACACTGGAAGCCGGGAACCTGGCGACCCGACACTGAGCCAGTCATGAGTGACTCCTCCAATTCCGAACGGTTCCACGCCCTGGATGCCACGCGGGCTTTCGCCATCCTCATTGCCAGCCACCACTACCTGGTGCGCTCAACCTTCATCGGCCGCGTTCTCAACGGTCGCAGTCATCCCTTCGTCGCATGGCCTCGTGTGACGAACACCGCGTTTGCTTCAGCCGCCAATGCCACGCCGGCCAATCCTGGAACTCAAACCCCGTGAAACCTTCGCTCGAAGAATCGATATTTGCCCTGGCTGTGACCAAGCCCGAAGCCGAACGCGCCGCGTTCCTGGATCGAGAATGCGGCACGGACGCTGCCCTGCGCGCCCGCCTGGAAGCTCTCCTGGCCGTGCATGAACAACCGGACACACTGCTCACCACGCAGGTCAAGGCCATTAGCCCCACCATCAAACTCGATCTCGCCGACGAGCCCAGGGACGAAGCCGTCGGCCAGACGATCGGACGTTACAAGCTGCTGGAACGGATCGGCGAAGGCGGGTGCGGCGTGGTCTATGTGGCCGAGCAGACGGAGCCGGTTCGGCGGCGCGTGGCGCTGAAAGTCATCAAGCTGGGGATGGATACCAAGGCGGTCGTCGCCCGGTTCGAGGCCGAGCGGCAGGCGCTGGCGATGATGGATCATCCGAACATCGCCAAGGTGCTGGATGCCGGCACCACGGGCGCCGATTCAGCGCAATCTCAAATTTCAGATCTCAAATCTCCAATTTCCGGAGGCCGTCCCTTCTTCGTCATGGAACTGGTGCGCGGCATCAAGATCACCGACTACTGCGACCAGGAGAAAGTCAGCACCCGGGAACGACTGGATTTGTTCATCAAGGTCTGCCAGGCGATCCAGCACGCCCATCAGAAGGGCATCATCCATCGCGACATCAAACCGTCGAACATTCTCGTCACGTTGCACGACGGCGTTCCGGTGCCGAAGGTCATCGACTTCGGCATCGCCAAGGCGACCGAAGGCCGGCTCGCCGACGCGACGGTTTACACGCAGTTGCACCAGTTCATCGGCACGCCGGCGTACATGAGTCCGGAGCAGGCGGAGATGAGCGGGCTGGACATCGATACGCGCAGTGACATCTACAGCCTGGGGGTGCTGCTCTATGAGTTGCTGACCGGCAAGACTCCCTTCGACGCGAAGGAGTTGATGTCACGGGGCATCGACGCGATGCGATTGATGATCCGGGAAAAGGAGCCGGTGCGGCCGAGCACCCGGTTCGCGACGCTCAAGGGCGAGGAATTGACCACCACAGCCAAGCGGCGTTCCTCCGACGCGCCCAGGCTCATCACCTTGCTGCGCGGCGATCTGGACTGGATTGTAATGAAGTGCCTGGAGAAGGATCGTACACGGCGTTACGAGACGGCGAACGGGCTGGCGATGGACCTCAAACGGCACATCGAAAATGAACCGGTCGTCGCCCGCCCCCCCAGCACGGCCTATCGTCTTCAAAAGGCCTGGAAACGAAACAAGCTGATCTATGGCGCGACCGCGGCCGTGATGCTGGCCCTGGCGGCGGGGTTCGGCATGGCGGCCGCCGGCTGGAGACAGGTCGGCAAGGAACGCGACAGCGCACTCATGGCGCGTGCCGGCGAGGAAACCCAGCGTCTCGAAGCCCAGTTGAAGCAGGCCGAGGCGGAGGCCGAACGACGGCGCGCCGATGCGGAGGCCCGAAACGCCGCCGCAAGCGAGCGTCATGCCCGCCAGTTGCTCTACGCGGCCGACATGAACCTGGTTCAACAGGCCTTGAAGGTCAGCAATCTGGGCCGCGCGCGCGATCTGTTGTATCGAAATGTTCCGAGCCCGGGTGAGGAGGACCTTCGCGGCTGGGAATGGC
>DATKEE010000261.1:0-3993 GCA_035544555.1 Candidatus Methylomirabilota bacterium | reverse complement strand
CCCAGGGCGGGATTGGTTTCCACCATCGGCGTCCGGCCAAACTCACCGCCCCAGATCACCAGCGTCTCATCGAGCAAGCCGCGCTGTTTGAGATCCTTGATCAATGCCGCCGCGCCGCGGTCGGTCGCCCCGCAGTTGTTTTTCAAATTGCCGGCCACGTCCGAGTGAGCATCCCATCCCTCGTGGTAGATGTTGATGAACCGGACACCCCGCTCGACCATGCGGCGGGCCAGCAGACAGGCGCGCGCAAAGGACGCCTTCTCGGGATCGGCGCCATACATCTCGAGGGTCTCCCTGCTCTCGCCCTTCAAGTCCATCAAGTCCGGCGCTGAAGCCTGGAGCCGGTAGGCCATCTCGTAGGAGGCGATGCGGGTGCCAATCTCCGGATCGCCCACCAGGCCCAGTCGGTGATGATTCAGTTCGCGGATGAGATCGAGCGACTCCTCCTGCAGCCGGGTGTCGATTCCCCCGGGGCTGGTGAGGTTGAGGATGGGATCCCCCTGATTGCGGAAGCGGACGCCCGAATACACGGTGGGCAGGAAGCCGCTGGACCAGTTGGCCGCGCCTCCGCTGATGCCGCTGCCCGTGGACATGACGACGAAGGCGGGGAGGTTCCGGCTTTCACTGCCGATTCCGTAGGTGACCCAGGAACCCATGCTCGGCCGGCCGGGCTGGGCGAAACCGGTGTTGAAGAAGATCTGCGCGGGCGCGTGGTTGAACTGGTCCGTGTGCACGGACTTGATGAGGCAGATGTCATCCACCACCTCCGCAAGGTGTGGAAGCATTTCAGACAGCTCGGTTCCGCATTCGCCATGGCGGCTGAATTTGTACTGCGGTCCCAGCACGCCCGCGTCGGAACGGATGAAGGCGAACCGCTGATCGCCAATGACCGATTTCGGAAGGGGCTGCCCCTCCAGCCTGGCCAGTTCCGGTTTGTGATCGAACAGGTCGAGGTGACTGGGGCCGCCGGCCATGAAGAGATGGATGACGTTCTTCGCCCGGGGCGCAAAATGCGGCGGCCGCGACGCCATGGGGTTGTCGGAGGCCATGGGTCCGCTTCCGCGCGCCCACAGGGTGTTGGTCAGCAGAGACGCCAGCGCGATCTTTCCCACACCCACACCGCAATGCTGGAAGAAGTGCCGCCGCCTCAGCAGCCGCGGATCGGTATTCCGATAAAGATGATCATGGCAGTTCATAGGCGCTCGCAATGGGTCATCGCTATTGATTCGTCACCGTCTCGTCCAAGTTCAACACCACTCGTGCCAACGCCGCCCAGGCGGCGCGCTGATGGACATCGCCCTTCCCGGGCCCGGCAACTTCCGCCGCGTCCAGTTCGCCGTTTTTAAAGCGCTCCAGTTGACGGTGATAAAACCCGGTCAGCCCCCGCAATTCGCGGTCGTCCGGCGGGCGGGTCAGACAGCGCCGGAACACCATTCGCGCCCGTTCCTCCACACTGCCGCGATTTTCGGCCGCCATTCTTCCCAACGCCTGGGCGGCCTCGAAGAACACCGTATCGTTGAGCAACGTCAGCGCCTGCAACGGGGTGTTTGACACCTCCCGCCGCGCCATACAGGACTCGCCGCTCGGCGCGTCGAAGGTTGCGAACATCGCGTAAGGCGCCGTCCGTTTCATGAAGGTGTAGAGACCGCGGCGATAACGGTCCCCCCCCTGGCTGGTCTTCCATTCGAGCGGGCCGTACGCGCCTTCCGTGCTCACTCCGGGCGGTTGCGGCGGAAAGACGCTGGGGCCGCCAAGCTTTGCTTCCAGCAAACCGCTCGCGCGCAGGGCCAGATCCCGGACCAGCTCGGCCTCCAACCGTCCCCGCGGTCCACTGGCCAGAAGCCGGTTTTCCGGATCCCTCGCCAGCAACTCGGGCGTCACCCGCGAGCTCTGCCGGTAGGTCGCGCTCATCACGATCAGCCGGTGCATTTCCTTCAACGACCAATCCTGATCCACCAATTCCACCGCCAGCCAGTCGAGCAGTTCCGGATGGGTGGGAGGTTCTCCCTGCGACCCAAAATCCCCCAGCGTTCGCACCAGCCCGGTCCCGAAGAACGCCTGCCAATGCCGGTTCATCACCACGCGGCCTGTCAGCGGATTGCGTGGGTCCACCAGCCATCGGGCAAAAGTCAACCGGTTCCGAGGCGCTCCTTCCGGGATGTCCGGCAAGACCTCCGGCACGTCCGGTGAAACCGCCTCCGTCCTTTGCGTGAACTCACCTCGATGATGCACATACGTCTCCCGCAAAAACTCCCGATCACGCTCCTCAAGCACCAGTGTCGTCGGGAACTCCGGCATTCTTCGCCGCAGCTCCTCCACCTTCCGATGCTCCGCCGCCAGTTCCGGGGCGACCCTCAAGAATTGATCGAGCAACCCGGTGCGCTCCCCCTCCGTCAAATCCTCGTCCGCCACCGTCAGCAGATCCTGAATGCGCGTCGGCAGATCCAACGCCTCCACAGGCTTCGCATCCGTCGTCACCGCAATCCGGAACCGTCCCAGGCCCGACGCGTAATACCGCTCGCACAACAGCTCGAACTTCAATCCGCCCGCCCCATCGACCGGCGATTCCAGGCTAAACACCGCGTTCAACTCGCGTCCCTGCGCGCCATGGATCGACCATCCGGTCTGCGGGTCGCCATCCGCCGCGTTCGCGGCCGTATGCTGGCCATTGGCGAAACTGTGAGTCGCATGCGCCAGCTTCACCGGCTCATCGCCCGCCTTCATCCTGAATTCGCTCAGGAAAAAATCACCGAACGGCCCCTCGTAATCCACCCGCCCAGGCCCCCCGTTCGGCAGGCGATCATCCGGAAGCGCCTCGAGCCGGACCGCGGTGATCCCAGTCAGGTCGGTATCGTAGTTCACTTCATACAGATCGCTCTTCGTTTTGTCGCCGCCCACAAAGACCGAATCGTCGTTCATCACCCGCAACACCGGCACATCGCTGCGCACTCGGGACGGCCGGAGAACCCTCCAATTCACCGTGCGCCCCCGCTTGTCCCGCAGCCATTCCTCGAACTTCCGTTCGACCAGTTCCGGCCGCCGGACCTCGATGGGCCGGTCATCATGAATCGGTTTGCCCAGGCGGATGCGCACCCGGCCGAGTGTCTTCTTCTCCCCCGCGTGCTGGCTCAGTCGCACTGCCCACCGCGCGCCATCGGTGAACCGCACCGGCGTTTCGAACTTGAACACCGCCGTCCTCACTCCCTCGCCATCCTTGGGGCCACGCACCAGCCAGCCCGTGTCCGGTTTGCCATCCACCGCGTGTTGGACCGGTTGATCACCGGAGGAAAAATCCGACTCCGCGCCGGCCAGAGCGACCCTTCTCAGTTCATGGCCCCCGCCCTTTGGCCCCGCAAAAATCTCGATCTCGCTCAACACCCCCTGCCCATCCGATCCGCGGCCCGGCCCCTTCTTCGGCAACGCGTCATCCGGCAACACCTCCAACTGAATCGCGCTCACCTCGTCCAGGCCGCTCTCCAGCCGCAGGGTGTAAACGTCCCAATCCGCCGCCTCCCCGCCAAAGCGCACGGACTGATCCTCCAGAACATCGGAGGGCGTTTCAGCCGCCGACCGTACTTCCATTGGCGCGGTGGAATGCCACAGGATGTCCGGCACCGGAAAGCGGTTGGCCAGATCCTTCCGGATGTCTTCGATCCGCTCCTCCAATTCCGCCCGTCGCGCCGCGATGTCTTCATCCGGCAGCTTCATCTGCGGCTCGTCCGCGTTGTTCATGAACGCCATCATCTGAAAATACTCGCGATGCTGGATCGGATCATACTTGTGGGTGTGACACTGCGCGCATTCCATCGTCAGCCCCAGCCACGCGGTTGCCGTCGTGTTCACCCGATCCACCATCGAGTAATAGCGATACTCCAGCGGGTCGGTGCCCCCCTCCTCGTTGCGCATGGTGTTCCGATGAAACCCGGTGGCAACGCGCTGGTCCGCGGTGGGGTTGGAAAGCAGGTCGCCGGCGATCTGCTCGATCGTGAACTG
>DATKEE010000260.1:0-6881 GCA_035544555.1 Candidatus Methylomirabilota bacterium | reverse complement strand
CGACGGTCCGGTTTCGGGGGAGTCGGCTGCTTGGGAAACGGGCTCGCTCATGGCGCAACCAATCTCGCGAGCCGCCGGAAGGATTTCAATCTTCAAACCGCCGCCGACTCCGCAAGACGCTCCGGAATCGCGAGCCGGCGTCCTGGAGCGCGGGGCCGCACGAGCCGCGCTTCACCGCGTTGGCTTCGCTTCGCAGGCATCCTTCTCGGGGCGATCCGACGGCTTGACTGCGGGCCACCTGAGGCGGAACATCCGACCATGCGGCTGGAATATCCAGTTCGTGGGTGTTGTCCGGATCAGCTCACCAGAACGGCCCGGAGGTTTCCCCGTCAGTTCCATTCGCGCGCCGGCAGCGGCTTCACCCTGATCGAGCTGCTGGTGGTTATCGCCATCATTGCGGTCCTGGCGGCGTTGCTTCTGCCTGCCCTGTCACGGGCAAAGGCCGCCGCCCGCACAACGGTGTGCAAGAGCAACCTCCGGCAGGTGGGGATCGCTCTGGAAATGTATGTCGGGCAACAGGGATATTATCCCGGCTCGCGCACGCCCGACGGCATGAATCTCGTGCATGGTGGAGTCCCGGTCGTGAAGCATCCGTTGATCGCGTTGCAGGAGTCCGTGGGCAGGACGGACGTCTTGTCGTGTCCATTGCAGGAAATGGGAAAGCTGACGTTTCTCATCGCGGACCAGCCTGAGTACTCAGCAACGACGGAAGTAAGAGGTCACTATGGCTACAACCGCTTCGGCACAGGCATTGGCTTTCCCGACCTTGTCCTGGGCTTGGAAGGCGTTTGGGACACGGTGCGCTCTGTGCCGCAATCGGCCATCGCTTCGCCGAGCGACATGATCGCCTTTGGCGATGTCCCGACACAGGCGGGTCCAATGTCACCCGTGGATGGAAAGCCGTTCGGAAGGCGCACCGCTTTGCCCAGCGACCGCCACTCCGGTGGCGCCAACATGGTTTTCTGCGACGGCCACGTGGAATATGCGAAACAGGAACGATGGATCGAAGCCTCGGACGGCGCACGACGCCGCTGGAACACTGATCACAAGCCTCACCCGGAGACGTGGCGTTAACGCGACACCCTCCCGAGCATTCACCCTGATCGAGCTGCTGGTGGTTATCGCCATCATCGCGGTCCTGGCGGCGTTGCTTCTGCCCGCCCTGTCACGCGCGAAGGCCGCAGCTCGCACGACTGTCTGCAAGAGCAACCTGCGGCAGGTCGGTATCGCTCTATCCATGCATGTGGGACAAGAAGGGTATTACCCGTTCGGCGGCATATTCCAATTGGGTGCACTCCAATATCTGTCCGGGGGAGCGACGCACGTAAAGTTGGCCGTGCGGGAGCAGGTGGCAGGCGACTCGGCGGTCATGGTGTGTCCCGAGCGAGCTGCCCACGAAATGGAACATATCGTCCCGTACGGATTCGACATGCCACCGGTGACCAACGATGTCTGGGGCCTGTACGGGTACAACGGCATGGGCACGGGAGTTGACGCTCCGGAGTTGACGCTGGGTCTTGGGAGAGGAACCGCCGGGCGTCAGGTCTCGGAGTCAGCAATTGTCTCCGCAAGCGACATGATCGCCTTTGGGGACGTCCCCGTGGGATTCGTCCCCGTGGGATTTCCCTTCGAATTCAGCAGTGGGTTCGGTGTGCCCATGTCTCCGTTCCATGGCCCCACCGCCGCGTCCACCCTCGCGATCCGTCTGCCCTCCAATCGCCACTCCGGTGGCGCCAACATGGTGTTCTGCGACGGCCACGTGGAATATGCGAAACAGGAACGATGGATCGAAGCCTCGGACGGCGCACGACGCCGCTGGAACAATGATCACAAGCCCCATCCGGAGACGTGGCGTTGAATAACGATCCTCCTACCCTTTCAACCACTCATCGCGGTGCTCCCGCACAAATGCGTCATCGGTCAGATGAGGATAGGCCCGGCAGACTCGCTCGATTTCATCCGCCTGACCCGGACTGAGCGTCTCCCGCGGGTCCAGACACCACGTCCCCTCGAACAAACCTTGTCTCCGGAGCACTTCATGCACACCCGCGATGCAGCCCGCAAACCCGTTGGCAGCATCGAACACCGCCGCGTTGGCTTCTGTGAGTTGCGTGCTCAGCCGCATCAGATCGGCCGGCACGCCGCCGCCGCCAGCGATCACCGCGTGGCAACGTTCGAGAAGCTCCACCGCGCGCCGCGTCCACACCGCCCATTGCCCCAACAACCCGCCCGCCAGCCGCCGCTCAATCATGCGGCCGTCCACGACAAAGCGATACGGCGTCACTAAATCCAGCACGATCTGATCGTCATTGCCGGTGTAGAGGGCGATGTCGTTCCGTCCGGATTCCGCCACCGCGCGCATCACGTCGAGGGTTTGATAGCGGTTGAACGGTGCGATCTTGATGGCCAGCACCCGCTCGATTTCGGCGAACCGCCGCCAGAAGGAACGTTTCAACACCCGCCCCCCGACGGCGGTTTGCAGATAGAATCCCACCACGGGGATGACCTCGGCGACCGCCCGGCAATGGCGGATCAACTCCTCCTCATCGGCATCACCCAACACGGCGAGGCTGAGCAATACGGCGTGCCAGCCGTGTCGCTTCGCCAACTCCGCCTCGCGCACCGCCTGGGGCGTCTTCCCGCACACGCCGGCGATCCGCGCCATCGGCTCCCGGCCCCGCGCATCCACATCATTCAGTTCCTCGGCAACCAGCGACAGCACCGGCTCCAACAACCCGATCTTCGGATCGCGAATCGCGAACTGCGTGGTATGCACCCCCGCCGCGATTCCACCCGCGCCCGCCGCCGCGTAATACCGGATCAACGCGCGCTGCCGCCGCTCGTCGAGCCGGCGTTCCGCGGTCAGCGCGAGGGGGCACGCCGGAATCACGAGACCGCGTTGAAGTGCGCTGGCAATGCGGGAATCCAAGGTGAGGCGTGATGAGTGATGAGTGACGAGCAGATGGATGGAGAGTGGTCAACCCTGCACCCCAGGACGCTGGCGCGATCGTCGGAAGCGCCTGGGGAAGCCGGCAGCGTTTTGGAGTGCGGCGATGGAGTGGAACGGTTTCGCCGCTTTGGATTCAGTCCGGAAGCCGGTGTGAATGCAAGGTGGCACGTCGTCGAAGCCGAATCGGTGAAGCGGTACTCGCGCATCCCCGCACTCCAGCACGGTGTCGCGCGGATTTGCAATGCCTTCCCCCCGAAGGCAGACCGTTCGTGTTCATTCGTGTTCATTCGTGATCGCCGGGCCTTCGTCCTGCTCGGACTTCGGAAACGAGCCGAGCACCTTGACGAAATTGCACTGGCGTTCGAGTTCGTCGATGGCGCGGGCGACCTTGCGATCCTTCATGTGGCCGTCGCAATCCACGAAGAAGAAATATTCCCACGCCTTTCGTTTGCTGGGCCGCGATTCGATCTTCGTCATGTTCAGCCGGTGTTTGCGGAACGGCGCCAAGGCGGAGTGGAGGGCCCCGACGCGATCGGTCACGCTGAGCATCAGGCTGGTGCGGTCGTCGCCGGTGGGCGGGCTGCACACGCGGCCGAGGACGAGAAAGCGGGTGGCGTTGCTGGAATTGTCCTGGATGTCCACCTCGAGTAATTCGAGCCGGTAACGTTCCGCGGCGAGAAAGCTCGCGATGGCGGCGGCGTTTTTCTCCCTGCCGGCAAGTTCCGCCGCCCGCGTCGTGGAGGAGGTTTCGATGATTTCGACGTGCGGAAGATGGTTCTGGACCCAGCCGCGACACTGCGCGAGGGCCTGCGGATGCGAGAAGAGTTTCCGGATCTGATCCCGGGCGCACTTGCCGACCAGGCATTGCTGGATGGGCATGATGATCTGCGCCACGATCCGGAGATCACTGTCCACGAACATGTCCAGGGTGTTGCTCACCACCCCCTCGGTGGAATTCTCCACCGGCACGACCCCGTAGTCGGCCCGGTTCTTGGCCACCTCGCTGAAGACGTCGGCAATGGTCTTCTGCGCGGCATACCGGAGACTGGATCCAAAGCGGCGGATGGCCGCGAGATGAGTGAATGTGGCCTCCGGACCGAGATAGGCGATGGTCATGGATTTTTCCAGCCACAGGGAGCTGGACATGATCTCGCGATAGATGGCCCGCAGCGATTCCGGCAGGATGGGTCCCTTGTTCAGCCGGAACACGCGCCGCAGAACGGCGCTTTCCCGGTGGGGCGCGTAAATTTCCTCGCCCGCCTTGATCTTGATCGCGCCGATTCCCAGCACGTGCCGGGTGCGATCGTTGAGCAGTTTGACGATTTGTTCGTCGATTTTGTCGATCGCCTTGCGATGGTCGGCAATGTTCATGAGGAGCTTCCGTTTGGCCTGTCCGCGTCCTGTTCAGCCGAAGCGGAGCCGTTGGTCCCGGGTTTCGAAGCGCCGGAAGGGATCGCCGCCGAATGGCCTGACCCCGCGGCATCCGGTGACACAACGGCATCCGCCAGCGACAATTGCTCCGGAGGCGCGGTGGCCAGTCCGGCATCGACCGTGAGCAGGCCTTCGGGCTTTTCGATCGCAATGCGCCGCAGTTCATCGGCGGCCGGCAATTCCTCGAGACTGGCGAGCCCGAAGTATTCCAGGAACAGGGCGGTCGTCCCGTAGGTCATGGGACGTCCGGGAACGTCCGCGCGTCCGATCGCCTCGACGAGCCCGCGCTCGAGCAAGGTCTGCATGACGCCATCCACGGCGACACCCCGGATCTGTTCAATTTCCGCGCGGGTTGCGGGCTGGCGATAGGCGACGATGGCGAGGGTTTCGAGAGCCGGTTGAGAGAGCCTGGGCGGGCGCGACTTGTGACCGACCAGCGCCTTCAGCCACGGGGCGAAGTCGGGCAGGCTGACGAATTGCCAGGCTCCCGCCACGCAGTTCAAACGGTAGCTTCGGCCCAGACTTTCATGCTCGGCTTCGAGCCGGCCCAGCGCGGATTCGATCTCCGCCTCCTTGATCTTCTTGAAGGCGCGCTCCACTTCGCCGGCTCCCTCCTGCCCGGCCACCTCCGTCAACAGCTCCCGGAGCTCTTTGGCCGACATCGGTTTTTGCGCGGAAAACAGGATGGCTTCGAGAATGGATTGCAGTTCCATGGGATCAGTGGCTCGGGGCGGTGGCGGGTTCGGAGACAGTTTCGGCAGCCGGGGATTCGCCGCGGCTGATGTCAATTTCCCCGAACTGTTCGGATTGGATCGCGGACACCAGTTTCAGGCGGATCAATTCGAGTAGCGCGAGGAACGTGACCACCACTTCGGAGCGGCTGGTGGCATCGGCGAACAATTCGGAAAACCGGAACCGCGGCTGGCGGAGGACGCGCTGGCGGATGTCCTCGATCTTTTCACTGACGGTCCATTTGTCCTCGAAGATGTCCCGCAAATCCTCGTGCCGCGGAATTCGTTTGAGGACGGCATTGAGGGCGTTGAGCAGATCGAACAACGAGGCATCGGCGCGCGGAGCCACCGGTTCGGGTTCGAACTCCGGACGCACGGGAAGGCGGGGGAAGATGCTCTCCTGTTCCCGCTCGCGGACGGCGAGCCGGGCGGCGGCGTCCTTGAATTTCTTGTAGGCGACAAGCTGACGGATCAGTTCCCAGCGCGGGTCCTCCTCGTCCTCCCCGATCTCGTCCACGACCTGCTGGTCCACGGGAAGCAGTTCGCGGCTCTTGATGTACATGAGCGTTGCCGCCATGACCAGGAACTCGCCGGCGATATCCAGGTCCAGCATCCGCATGACCTCGATGTACTCGATGAACTGCGCGGCCAGCTCCGTGAGGTTGACCTGATAAATGTCCACCTCCTGCTTCTTGATCAGATAAAGCAGCAGGTCCAGCGGACCTTCGAAGACTTCAAATTTGACTTTGTATTCCGACATCTTGCTTGCCGGGAGGGATATTCCTGCCCCACCGGCGGCCCCGGGCGCCCGGTGCCAGGGAATGGGCTCCTGGTGAAGCATGCCGCCGAAGCGGGGGATTCCGCGCGTTCCGGCCATTGCCACGGTGATTTTCCGGGGTTTTAGACCCGTGCGGGCGCATCCTAGGACCGGGCTTGCCGCTTTGGCAACGCTATTGCCTTTTCGTCATGTAAAGCTGTTGACAAACGATTCGACAGTCCTAATGTTGGCTCTGGCTTTTGATTCGGGTGGCAGCACGTTTCTTCAGCGGGGTTCCCCACCCCCACCTCCTTGGCGTCTGCTGCCCGAATCGTTTTTTTCTCTTTCTGATGCGCCGGCGCGAGCCCCTCGCCGGCGGGGCATCGAGATACCCCCCCGGCCCCCCAAAACGCCGTTGACTTGCGGGATGGGTTTGTCTAGTTTCGCCCTCCCTTGCGCGGGGGTGTAGCTCAATTGGTTAGAGCGCTGCCCTGTCACGGCAGAGGTTACGGGTTCGAGTCCCGCCACTCCCGCCATTTTTCCTCCCCGTCCACCGCTGTCGCCAGTTCGACGCGGCGTTCGGTTTCGTCCGGGAGATGGACGAGCATCCGGTCGAACAGCCCGCTCCACTGCGGATAGCACGCATACAACTCCTCATCGGCCAGTTCGCCGGCATCAGTGCGCCGCCACGCCGCACAGCGTAGCCTGCTTCGATGCGGACACGGATTGGAAAGGATTCGGGCGGCGCATCGCCCGGCTTTAAGAGCCTGTTTTAAAAATGGAAGGGGTCCTGCGGCGAGGGATTTTCGCCGGGGCCAAGGCGGCGAGACCGGAGCATCCCCTCAGCGGGCTGTGACGGTCGAGCCAACGCGGGACCCGGGCAAACGCACCGCCGCCCGGAGGGTTTTCCCGGAAAAGGCTCTCTGGCTTCGTTGCTCCTTGGTCATCCCGCAAACGCGGGACTCCCGCGTCGCGCCTCGCCAGAGAGCCTTTTCCGGGAAAACAGGACCCT
>DATKEE010000259.1:0-2200 GCA_035544555.1 Candidatus Methylomirabilota bacterium | reverse complement strand
ATCCTCGAGATCGTCGTCGGCATCGCCCCCCTCCTCGGTCTGGTCGGAACCATCTACGGCCTCATCATTCTCTTCGGCGGACTCGGCGAGGCGGGACTCGGCGAGGAAAACACGACCCTTGCCCGGGGCATCGCGCTTGCCTTGAACGCCACCCTCCTGGGCCTCCTCACCGCCATCCCTTCCCTCATCGCCTGGAGCTCTTACAACAAAAAGGTCGAAACGCTCGCCGTCGAAATGGAAACACTCTGCGACGAATTCCTCCGCCAGCACTACCGGAACGTCCCTCCGAATTCCCCGGCCACCGACCCCCCCTTCAAACCCGAATCCGCCAACCATCCCGATTCCCCCGCTCCCCACACCGCAGCCACCAGCGAAGAGGCCCCTCCCCGCCGCGCCCGCAGGGCACCACAAGGCTGACATGCAATTCTCCCACCGCAAACGACGCAGCCCCCCGGCGGTCATCATCATCTCCCTGATCGATGTCCTCATCGTCGTCCTCATCTTTCTGATGGTGACCAGCAGCTTCAAGAATCAGCCGATGATCAAACTCGTCCTCCCCGAGTCCGGTCAGGCGAAACCCGCCAGCATCGACCAGGAATCCCTCGCCATCACCATTGCCGAGGACGGCCAACTCTTTCTCGGAACCCGGCCCGTTTCCTACGAACAGCTCCGCCAACACGTGCTCGCCTCCGCTCAACAGAATCCCGGCCTCGTGCTATCCATCAGCGCGGATGCCTCCGCCACTGTCGGATTGTTCATAAAGATCAATGACCTCGCCCTCGAGGCCAACGTCAAGAATGTGAATATTCAGACCCGCAACCCGTCGCAATAGGTCCCGGAAAGCTGGCTCGTGCGACACCCGTCCCCATGGACACTCCCCTCTCCACCACCCCGCGCCATTGACTCACCCCATTCCCGACGATACGTTCGCCACCATGGGAATGAGCGCAGCAGCAACCGCCGGACGCACAGACTCCAAACCCTCGTTTCGCGTGGGCGATGAACGCCTCATCCGCGTCACCCCGGACGCCGCCCGCAAAGTCGGTTCGCTCCTCACCCGTCAGGGCCGCCCCGGGGGCGTGCTGCGCGTCTCCGTGGTCGGCGGCGGCTGTTCCGGCATGCAATACAAAATGGATCTCCAGGACCAGCCCGCCAACCGCGACATCCTCGTCGAGTCCAGCGGCATCAAGGTCGTCGTCGATCCCAAGAGCGCCCTGTACGTCACCGGCAGCGAACTGGACTACATCGAGGCGCTTCAGGATGGCGGCTTCAAGGTCAAAAACCCCAACGCGGCCACCAGTTGTTCCTGCGGCGAAAGTTTCAGCGCCTGACCTCCCCGCGCCGCGGTCGCATGAGCGATTACTTCCGTCTCCTTGGCGAACCGCGCCGCCCCTGGATCGATCCCGAGGCTCTCAAGCGGAAATTCCTCAGCCTCTCCGCCGAAGCTCACCCCGACCGGTTCCATCATGCCGATGATGCCGCCCGGCGGGAGGCCGGCCCGCGCTTCGCGGAATTGAACGCCGCCTATCAGTGTCTCCGCGAGAGCAAGACCCGCATCGCCCACCTCCTCCACCTCGAACGCGGCGCCCCGCCCGCCCGCGTCGATTCCATTCCGGAGGAGACCATGACACTCTTCTCGCGCGTCGCCGAATCCTGCCACGAACTGGATGGCCTGCTGAAGGAGCGCGCGGCCCTGACCTCGCCCCTCCTCAAGGCCACCTGGTTCGAAAAGGCCCAACCGGCCCTCGACAACCTCCAGGGCCTTCTCGACGGCATTCGCGCCGCACAGCGCGATCTGGAAGCACGCTTGAAAAGCTTGAACACGCGGTGGGAGGAAACTGCCGGCGCTCCCGCTCACCAGGACGCCGGCGAACTGCCGCTCGATGAAATCGAACAACTCTACCGTCAATTCGGTTATCTCAATCGCTGGGAACAACAGCTCCAGGAACGCTTAGTGCAGTGCAGTTTTCCCTGAACTTCTTCTCCTCGCATGGCAAAGTGCCATCCTCGCTGTCTGCCGCGAAGCGCGCTGGATGGTTTTTCAACGGTCTGAAGTGAATCGGACGTCCGGCGCATTCTTCACTTCGAAGCGGCGTAATCGCCGCGTCCCGGCGTGAGCCTTCTGCCATCGCCCTTTCCTCGAGCTGCCAAAAAGAAGACATGACGCGTGCAAATATCGCCATCATTGCCGGTCGAAGCC
>DATKEE010000258.1:0-4770 GCA_035544555.1 Candidatus Methylomirabilota bacterium | reverse complement strand
AAGGAGGCGACCGTCATCCGATCCGGCTCGATCAGGCGCGGACTCAATCCGCCGAGCACGCCGCGTTTGAGCCGGGAACGCCATGCGTAGCGCCCGGTCAGGAGGCCGTAGCGCGTGGGGGTGCAAACCGACGAACCGCTGTGCGCGTCGGTGAAGGTCATGCCCTCTTTCGCAAGGCGGTCGATATGCGGCGTGGGGATGCGGCCCTGGGGATTCAGGCGCGAGACGTCGCCGTAGCCCTGATCGTCGGTGAGGATGAAGACGATGTTCGGAGACGTCGGGAGGTCGGCCGCAGGCAGGATTGTGATGGAGGCGAACAACAGCAGCGCGCGGATGAGCATTGGCCGGGGATTCATGAGACGGAGCCTACACGCGGCGCCGGCGGGAGGGAAATCTGCCGTTCAATTCACCACCTCGCCGGCCAGTCGGCGGCATCGGTGCGGGCGGTTTTCAGGTAGGCGGCGAGTGTCGCGGCGATCTCCGGCCGGCGAGAGGCGACATCCGTTTGTTCAGCCGGATCGTTCCGCAAATCGAAAACCCGCACGGGCGCGTCGGGGCCGCCACGACGCAATCCCTTCCAGCGGCCCTGATAGAGCGCCGCCTGTTGAAACCCGCGTTCGTGGAATTCCCAATACAGAAACTCATGCTGCTTCTGTTCCGCCGTCCGACCCAGCAGTTCGGGCGCGAAGCTGATCGAATCCAGTCCGGACGGCGGCTCGGCGCCCGCCAGTTCGACGGCGGTGGCGAACCAGTCGCCAAAATAGCCGACGTGTCCGGACTCGATGCCTGCTTTCACCCGGCCGGGCCACCATGCGATGGTCGGCACGCGGATGCCGCCATCGGTGAGGCTGCGTTTGATGCCACTGAACGGACCGGACGGCTGGAAGCGGTCGAGGTTGTGACTGCTTTCGTTGTGGGGGCCGTTGTCGCTCGTGAAGATGACGAGCGTGTTTTCGGCGAGGCCGAGCAATTCCAGATGATCGAGGAGGCGCCCGACGTAGCTGTCCATGCGGGTGATCATCGCGGCGTGGCCCTTGTCTTGATCGGGCCAGTCCTCCGTCGCGTAGGGGCCGAAGTCTGGAACCTGCGCGCCGTTCCCGAGGGCGCGGTTCCGTTCATTGTTCGCGTGCGGGATGACCATGCTCCAATACAGGAAGAATGGACGGTCCTGGTGATTGGAGATGAACTTCAGCGCCTCATCCGCGATCAGGTCGTCCGCGTAAAGAATGCCATCCTCCGCGTAACCGGCGCCTTCGTCGCCCATCGGGGTGATGACGTTGGGGAGCGGCACGCGTTCCTCGTTGCGCCAGAGAAAATCGGGGAAGTGATTGTGCGCGTGACGCTGGGTGAGATAGCCGAAGAACTAATCGAAGCCCTGCTTGCGCGGCAGCCCGCTTTCGGCGTCGCCGATGTCCCCGAGGCCCCATTTGCCGGCGAGGGCGGTGGCGTAGCCGGCATCGCGTAGCGCGTGGGCGACGGTGCGATCCTCCGCGCGCAGGGCCTGGGCGGCCGGGTTATTGCGGCCGGCGTTGCCTCGAACGCGGGTGCGTCCGTGATGCTGCCCGGTCATGAGCACGGAGCGCGACGGCGCGCAAACGGTCGCCCCGGCATAAAACTGCGTGAAGCGCATGCCCTGGGCCGCCATGCGGTCGATGCGCGGTGTCCGGATGATCCGCTGACCATAGCTGCCGACTTCGCCGTAGCCGAGATCGTCCGCCATGATCCAGATGAGGTTCGGTTGAGAGGTTGTTCGCGGCGTATCGGCGGCGTGGAGCGCGGCCAGCGATACGGGCACGAGGGAGGCGAGAAGCAGTCGCAGCACGGGGTTCATGGAGACGCAGACTAATCACCACCGGACAAATGATCAAACCACGAATCCATCGATGAGCCGTTGAATGTTGAGAGTCGCCTCAAGGGGCGCGTTCGAGAATAACTTCCGGTCACAACGGCGGGGGCCTCCGGGATCATCATGTCACCCTCATCCCGATTATCGCGTCAAATGTTGAATATTGAGACCTGACCCCAAGTAATTAGGGTCAGGTCTCAATATTCAACATTTGAGGTTGACGGGGGGTGGCCGTTGCGGCTACTCGTGCGCGATGGCGCGACCCTTGAGAATCGAGCGGGCGGGGGCCTGGTATCATGTGACCGCACGGGGCACGGAGCGACGGGCCATATTTCTTGATGACCCGGACCGGAACCGGTGGTTGCGATTGGCCGCCAGGTCGGTGGAGCAGTTTAATCTCGCCCTGCACGCCTATGTATTGATGGACAATCACTATCATCTGTTGGTGGAGACACGTGAAGCCAACCTGTCCCGTGCCATGCAATGGTTTCAGACCAGTTACAGCATGGGATTCAACCACCGTCACCGGCGCGTGGGCCCTCTGTTCCAGGGGCGATTCAAGGCGGTATTGGTGGAGCCGGCCGTGTGGGGTCTCGAGGCGAGCCGGTATGTCCATCTCAACCCGGTGCGGACAGGACGACTGGGGTTGGACAAGCAGGCCCGTCAAGCGGACCGGCTGGGGGCTCGTGGGCGCCCGGACGCGGGACAGGTGCAGGAACGGCTGAAGCGATTGAGACAGTATCGCTGGAGTTCGTACCGCGTATATGCGGGACTGGAGCAAGGGCCGGAATGGTTGACCAGCACGGCGGTCCTGGAATTGGGCGGAGGGAGCGGGACGACTCGGGACAAGCAGAGGAGGTATAAGCATTATGTGGAGGAGGCCGTCCGGGAGGGGCTGAGGGAAAACCCCTGGGAGCAGGTCCAAGGGCGTTTGGTCCTGGGCGGGCGTGAATTCCTGGAAACGGTGCGCCGGACGATCCGTGGACCGCATCGGGAACAACCGCAACGCCGGGCCTTGAAGAATCGTCCGGACTGGAAGGCTGTCGTGAAGGCGATCGAGGAGTTTCGGGGAGAGAAGTGGGAGGCGTTTCGGGATCGACATGGCGATTGGGGAAGGGAGGCGGCGTGGTATCTGGGACGCAGAACATGCGGATTGCGTCTGGGAGAGTTGGGGGCGGCTGCGGGCGGGGCGGACTATGCCGCGGTGAGTGAGGCCGTCAAACGCTTCGAACGGCGCCTGGAACGGGACCGGGATTTGCGAAGAACCATGGCGACGCTCAATCAAATGTTGAATGTTGAGACCTGACCCCATCACCAATGCGAAACGCAGACGAACTGAGACCTGATTATCTGGAGGAGATTCCCACAGACCCTGAGACCGGCAAACCGCTCCTTTGACACGCATTCCTCTGCCTCCATTCCTTTGAATGATCAAACCACGGCTTCGTCAATCCCGTGCGGATCGGCCGGACGCGGCTGGATTGGCGGGTGGTTGCCAGGGGACGGCGCCGGCGCGCTGGATGTGGCCGCGGAGAGCGACTGCCAGTTCGTTGAACTTCGGGCGGTTCGAGGTCGCGAGGTTGTTCTGTTCCCGGGGATCGTCCTTGAGGTTGTAAAGTTCGAGCGGGCTGCAGGGATTGTTCTGAAGGAGCTTCCAGTCGCCGCGGATGATGGCCTCGTAGCTCTTGCCGCCATAGGCATGACCACCCTCGCGCCGGACGAAGTAAAGATCGCGGGGCGTATTGATCGTGCCGCCCCGGAGCGCGGGCACCAGGCTCACGGCGTCGAGATCGGCGGGGCGGTCCACACCGGCAATCTCGAGGAACGTGGGAAACACGTCGAACGTCAGTCCCGCATAGTCGTTGCTCGAACCGGCCTCCACCACCCCGGGCCAGCGCGCGATGAATGGCACACGCAGGCCGCCATCGTAATGGCTTTGCTTGCCGTCGCGCCACGGATCGTTGTTCTGCGCGTGGGGAAGCGAGCCGCCATTGTCCGAGGTGAAGATGACGACCGTGTTTTGGTCGAGCCCGGTTTCCCTCAACGCGTCGAGCACACGTCCGATGCCCTCATCGAGATGTTCGACGAAGGCGACGTTCCTCGCGCGCTTTTCGTCCATCTGTGGTGCGCGTTGTTTGATGCGTGCGAGCCATTCGTCCGGGGGTTCGATGGGGAAATGCGGGGCGTTGTAGGCGAGGAACAGGAAGAACGGTTCGTCCCGCTTTCCGGCCCCCTCACGCAGGTAATCCGCGGCCCAGTCGCTGAACAGGTCGGTGGCGTGGCCCCGCGGTTCGATGATGTTCGCGTTGCGGTGCATATAATTCCGGTCATGGCGGAGATGCGTCGTGTAACTGTCCATCATGTCGCCCAGGAAGCCGTGGAAAAAATCGAACCCGCGCTCGTTGGGTGTGTTAGGCGATTCGAGGCCGAGATGCCATTTGCCGACGAGGGCGGTGTGATAGCCGGCGTTGTTCAATTCGTCGGCAAGCGTGGACACCGCGGGATCGAACCAGCCCCAGGAATTCTCCGGATGGGTGCGGATGACGCCGGGCACGCCGACGCGATCCGCGTAACGCCCGGTGAGCAGGGCGGCGCGCGTGGGCGAACAGACGGTGCAGTTCGCGCGCATCGTGGTGAAGAGCATGCCCTCGGCCGCGAGCCGGTCGAGGTGCGGGGTTTGAACATCCGCCTTCCGATACGCGGAGACGTCGCCGATGCCGTGATCGTCAGTGAGGATGAGAAGGAAGTTCGGGGGAGATGGGGCGGCGGCCGATGCGGTTCCCGGAACCATCGCGGCGGCGGCGATGAAGCCGAGAAAGAGATGGAAGAGAGTTCGTTTGGGGCGGGGGCGTGTCCGGAGCAGTGACGAAGGTTTCAGCACATGCATGGCAACAGTTCGTCTCCGGCAGAGGGCAAAGTCAATC
>DATKEE010000257.1:0-4775 GCA_035544555.1 Candidatus Methylomirabilota bacterium | reverse complement strand
TAAAAATCGAAGGGGTCCTGTTTTCCCGGAAAAGGCTCTCTGGCGAGGCGCGAGGAGGGAGCATAGCCTTCGCTCTGTGACCGAGGAGCAACGAAGCCAGAGAGCCTTTTCCGGGAAAACCCTCCGGGCGGCGGTGCTTCTGCCCGGGTCCCGCGTTGGCTCAACCATCACAGCCCGCAGAGGGGATACTCCGGTCTCGCCGCCTTGGCCCCGGCCAAAATCCCTCGCCGCAGGACCCCTTCCATTTTTAAAACAGGCTCTTAGCAATCCAGGGAGAGTCTTGACCAATTGCCGCGAAGCCTTCGTCCGCTTCGGTGGAAGGTTCGGTTCAGATCCACAATGGACCGCGTGTCGGCCCGCAAATCTCGACGAGACTCGTATGAAAACCCTACTCGATAGAATCGCCGATCACCCCTTCGTTCTTGGAATGCCGGAAGACCACATCGCCATGCTCGCTCCGGGGGCGGCGGAGGCGCGTTTCAAACCGGGCAATCCCATCCTCCGCGAAGGGGAACCCGCCAATCGCCTGTATCTGATCGAGTCCGGTGCCATCGCGCTCGAGGCTCACGAACCGGGTGACGGGACATTTGCCATCGAGACCCTGACCGGAGGTGACGTCCTCGGTTGGTCCTGGCTGCTGTCGCCCTACGTCTGGCATTTCCAGGCTCGCGCGCTGGAACCGGCCACCACCCTCATGCTGGACGCGGCCCGCCTCCTGGTCGCAGCCGAGGAAAATCCCGTGTTCGGCTACGAACTGATGAAGCGGACCGCCCATGTACTGATGAAACGGATGCGATCCATGCGCAATTTGATTCGAAAATAACCATCCCAAATTACGCCATCAACCGCGATGCACCCCCACGGCCCGCATGTATTGCGCGCGCTCGAAGGCGGCGGGATCGGGACAGTTCCTGTGGCTCAGGCTGCCCTTGAGCTGTTCCACCGACGCGTATTCGTGCTCCCGCATCCAGTTCACCATCTCCTCCTCGATGACCTTGAGATGTCCGATGCCGCGGCGCATGAGTACGGAGCACAGCATCGTCACATCCGCGCCGGCCATGAGCATCTTGAGCGCGTCGGTGCCGCGATGAATGCCGCTGGTGGCCGCCAGGCTGCAACCCGGCCGGTCGTGTAGAATGGCAATCCATCGCATCGGGAGGCGCATTGCCATGGGCGTGCTGTAAAAGACGTTCGGCGCGACCTCGAGCGATTCCAGTTCGATGTCCGGCTGATAGAATCGATTGAACAGCACCAGGCCATTGGCGCCGCTCTCGGCGAAAAGCGCGGCGACGTGGGCGAAGTTCGTGAAGAACGGGCTGAGTTTCACGGCGAGGGGGATGGCGACCTCGCGGCGCACCGTCCGGAGGACCTCGACATACTGCTCCTCCAATTCCGCGCCGGAGAGTTTCATGTCCGTGGGAACGGAGTAGAGGTTCAGTTCCAGCGCGTCGGCGCCGGCCTGTTCGATCTGCCTCGCGAAGCCGGTCCAGCCGCCCGGCGTCGAGCCGTTCAGGCTGGCGATGACGGGAATGCTCACACACTCCTTCGCCTTCGCGATGTGTTGCAGATACGCCTCCGGTCCGACGCTCAGTTCCCGGGGATCGGGGAAGTAACTCAGAGCCTCGGGATAACTCTCGGTGCCCTGGGTCGTGCTCCAGTGCAGCTCATAGCGCTCGTAACGAATCTGTTCCTCGAACAACGAATACAACACCACCGCGGAGGCACCCGCGTCCTCCATGCGTTTGATCTGGTCGAGGTTTTCCGAAAGCGGCGATGCCGAAACGACCAGCGGCGTGCGCAGCTTCAGGCCCATGTAAGTGGTCTTGAGGTTCATGATGCTTTGTGTTGCGAGGATTTTTTTGGGGCGTCGGGCGAAGGCGCGCCGTTTGCCTCCGGCCCGGCCACATCACCGGCGGCGCCTGGCGCAGTCACCTCCTCGTCCGGAATGGAGGGCGGCGAAAAGGGACGCGCGGCGAGATATTCATAAAACTTCCGGCGTGTCATCACGTCGAGTTGCGCCCGCTCGAAACAGCGTTGCGCCTCCTCCGGCCGGCTCTTCGCCAGCATCCGGAACCGGTTCTCCATGTTCAGATACGCGGCCACCTTCGATCTCGGGGGGGACGAATCGAGCCGGAGCGGGTTCTCTCCACGCCCGGCGCGCCGTGGATCATACCGATACAGGAGCCATTGGCCGGACTGCACCGCCGCCTTCTGGTTTTGCATCGCCGTCGTCATGTTGATCCCGTGCGCGATGCAATGGCTGTAGGCAATGATCAGCGACGGTCCTTCGTACGACTCGGCTTCGAGGAACGCCTTGAGCGTGTGCTCGTCCCGGGCGCCCATGGCGACGCTGGCGACATAGATGTTCCCGTAGGTCATGGCCATGAGACCGAGATCCTTCTTCGGCGTCGCCTTCCCGCCGGCCGCAAACTTCGCCATGGCCCCGCGCGGTGTGGCTTTGGAGGTCTGGCCGCCGGTGTTGGAATACACCTCCGTGTCCAGCACCAGGACCTTCACGTTGCGTCCGCTGGCCAGGACATGATCCAGTCCGCCGAAGCCGATGTCGTAAGCCCAGCCGTCACCGCCGACGATCCAGACGCTTTTGCGCACGAGCGCGTCGGCCAGCGTCAGCAAACGGCGCGCGTCATCGGTCGCGATGGCCGCCAGTCGCAACTTGAGCTCCGCCACGGCCTGGCGTTGTTCGAAGATGCCGGCCTCGTCGCGCTGATCATTCCCAAGGATCGTCCGGACCAACGGTTGCCCCACCTCGCGGGACAGCGCCGCCAGCAGACCAGAGGCGGTTTCGCGCTGGTGGTCGAGCGACACACGGAAGCCGAGGCCGAACTCGGCATTGTCCTCGAAGAGCGAATTCGACCAGGCCGGCCCCCGGCCATCGCGATTCCGGCACCAGGGCGTGGTCGGCAGGTTGCCCCCGTAGATCGAGGAGCAGCCGGTCGCGTTGGCGATGAGGAGACGGTCGCCGAACAACTGGGTGAGCAGCTTGAGATACGGCGTTTCGCCACAGCCCGCGCATGCGCCGGAGAACTCGAACAAGGGTTCGAGTGTCTGCATGCCCCGGACGCTGCCGGATGGCGCGTCACGACGTACGGCGGACGGAAGCGAAACAAAGTATTCCCAGTTGACCCGCTCCGCTTCACGCAACGGCGGTTGCGGACGCATGTTGATGGCCTTCAGCCGGGCCTCGGATTTGTTGCGCGCCGGACAGACATCCACGCAAATGCCGCAGCCGGTGCAATCCTCCGGCGCCACCTGCAGCGTGTACTTCAGACCCTTCCACTCCGGCAGACGCGCGTCATGAGACCGGAAGGTGGCCGGGGCGCCGGTCAGCGCGGATGCATCGTAAACCTTGCTCCGAATGACCGCGTGCGGACAGACAAACACGCACTTGCCGCACTGAATGCAGACATCCGGATCCCAGACCGGAATCTCCGTCGCGAGGTTGCGCTTCTCCCATCGGGCCGTGCCGGTGGGAAACGTGCCATCCACGGGCAGCGCGCTGACCGGCAGTTCGTCGCCCCGACCCGCCAGCAGTCGCGGCAGGGTGACACGCTCAAAGTCTGTGGACGCCGATTGCAGAAGGTTTTCCCAATCGCGAATGCCGGGTGTCCCGGCTCCCGCTTCGGCCGGCGCGGATTCCTTTGCGATACCCTCGTGGCGCGCGGGAATCCTCACTTCATGAAGGTGGGCGAGCGCCTTGTCCACCGCGGCCAGATTCATCTCCACGATCTCCCGGCCCTTCTTCCCGTAGGTCTTCCGGATGGAATCCTGGATGGCGGCCATGGCCCTGTCGTGCGGCAGCACCCCGGACACCGAGAAAAAGCAAACCTGCATCACGGTGTTGATGCGGCCGGCCATCCCGCATTCGCGAGCCACACGGCCGGCGTCGATGACAAACAACCGCGCCCGCCTTTCTACCAGACTACGCCGCGTCACTTCCGACAGAGCCGCCCATACCTCGTCCGGTCCGCGCCGGCTATTCAGAAGCAACACGCCGCCCGGAAGAAGCTTTTCAGCCACATCGAAACGTTCGAGAAAAAGCGGCTGGTGGCAGCCGACAAACTGTGCCTCTCCGATGAGATACGGGGCGCGGATCGGATGCGGGCCGAACCGCAGATGCGACACCGTGACCGCGCCGGCCTTTTTGGAGTCATAAACGAAGTAACCCTGGGCATATAGATCCGTGTGGCTTCCGATGATCTTGATGCTTTCCTTGTTGGCGCCCACCGTGCCGTCCGAACCCAGTCCGTAAAACACGGCCCGGAAAGTGTCGGCCCGTTCCACGGAGAATCCCTCGTCAAATTCCAGGCTCGTATGGGAAACGTCATCACGGATGCCGACCGTGAAGTGCTTCTTCGGCGATGCGGCCTCGAGGTTGTCGAACACCGCCTTGACCATGGCGGGAGTGAACTCTTTCGAGGCCAGTCCGTAACGCCCGCCAATCACCACCACGTCCGTTCGCCCCGATTCGTAAAGGGCATTCAACGTGTCCAGATAGAGTGGTTCGCCCGCGCCACCGGGTTCCTTGGTGCGATCCAACACCGCAATCTTCCTCACCGTGGCCGGCAACGCGGCCGCCAGTCGTTCGGCATCGAACGGCCGGTACAACCGCACCTGAAGCACCCCAAACCTTAAGCCGCGCCTGTTCAGTTCCTCCACTGTTTCCCGCGCGGTCTCGACGCCCGACCCCATCAACACGACCACGTGTTCGGCCTCGGGATCGCCATGATACTCGAAAAGCCGGTATTGCCGGCCGG
>DATKEE010000256.1:0-6020 GCA_035544555.1 Candidatus Methylomirabilota bacterium | reverse complement strand
TCCCCGTAGGGATTGATGGGGCGGCAGGGAAGGTCCTCGGTCATGGGCACCTTGTCCGGCGGGCCATAGACGGCGCAGGTGGAACTGAAGACGAACTTTTTCACGCCGGCGGTGCACGCGGCCTCGAGCAGGTTCACGCCGTTGCCGACGTTGTTGCGAAAGTATTTGCCGGGATCGGTCATGGATTCGCCGACCAGCGCGTTGGCGGCGAAGTGAACGATGGCGTCGGGTTTCGCGTCGCGGACCGCCTCGAAGATGGTGTCGTGATCGCTCAATCGCGCATGGATGAACACGGCCCGGTTGTCCACGGCGCAACGATGACCCTCGGTCAGGTTGTCATACACCGTCACGTCATGGCCGGCGTTGAGGAGTTCCTCGACGCAGACCGAACCGATGTATCCCGCGCCGCCGGTGACGAACACATTCATGGTGTGACAGTAGAGTGCCGCCCGGCCCCGCTCAACGGGAAAAGGTGGTGCCTCCCAAACTCGACTGGGCCGACGGTCACAGCGCAATGGCGGGTCGGATGGCGGAACGCGGTTGTGTCAATGTTTAGGACTGACCCCTTTGGGCGGTGGTTTCGGCGCTTGAGGTTCGGGGGTGGGGCGGGCATCCTTTGCGGCGCGGTGTCGAGCGCGAGTGGCGGAATGGCAGACGCGCCAGACTTAGGATCTGGTCCCGAAAGGGGTGGAGGTTCAAGTCCTCTCTCGCGCACCACCTTCAGATTGACCGCCACGCGCTCTCTCTACCTCTCTCGACATCGAGGAAGGCAAAGTCCATTGCCGCCCCATGGACGAAACCCTCCGGGACATTCGCGGCAGGCTCAATGTGTACGTCGTCATTCATCCTGAAGCCGACCAGGAACTGGAAGGGAGTTCTTATGAACGGCTACTATCGCCCGTCCCGCGTCCAACCGCTGGCGAGGGCGGATCGGATCTTGACCGATCACGAGCAATCTGGCATGAGGGATGGCAACCCAAACGGACCCGGGCGGTGAATTCCATTGTTCCATCCGGATCGTTTTCGTCACGGGCGATCTGTGTTCAGAGTGTGTGTTGAGAATGCTGAATCGGCGGGGGGTGAACCTTGCCCCGTTTCGGCGCTTCCGTCGAAGTGGACGGTGAGTGGCCGCGAACGCCGCGTGCCGGCGACTGATTCAATGCGGGCCCGGAGGGAGAGCACTTCCAGACTTCCGCGACAGGCATTGCCATGAAAAGAGCAAGAAGAGCATTTGGACGATTCCGCACGGGGGGAGTGATCCTGATCGCCCTGCTGATGGCGGGGGCGATGGAGGCGCAGGACGGGCTTCGGTTTGACGGGCAGGTGGTGGATGGCGCGACACGGCTGCCCGTGCCGGGCGCTGAGATTGAGCTGGACGGACAGCCGGCGGACGGAGAGGCCGAGTTTACGATGCGGGCGGACACGTTTGGATTTTTTGCCATCAGCGATGTGCCCGAAGGGGCTTATGAATTAAGGGTGGTGGCGCCCGGGTTTCAACCGTATGAGGAGGCGGTGACGTTGTCTCCGGAGGTCAAGGCCAACCGGCGGATTGAACTCACATCGGTCGTGGGGCACGTGACGTTTGACGTGGTGTTCGAGGTGTTCGATCTGGCGACGCACGTGAGGCTGGCGGACGCGCAGATCACGGCTTCCTACTGGAATCCTGATGGCGACCTGTCGGGAGGGGCGGATCAGGTGATTCAGGCGCAGACGGACGTGAGCGGGACGGCGGAGATACGGGGGTTGAGCGACGGGTTCTACCGGTTCCGCATCACGCGGCCCGGCTGGGAACCGCTGGACTACGAACCGTCGAGCGATGCGGGCGTGGTGGTGGGCGACAAGGTGCGGCTGGTGAGATCGCAACTGGGCGCCGTTTACATGAAGTCGATCCGGACGGATCTGAAAGTGACGGTCGAGGGATTCGATCCGGTTCTGAATGAGGCGGGGCAGCCGTTGCAGGAGGTGACGCTGCAACTGACGGGGTATGATTTCACCTTTGATCGCGAGACGTTGCCGACCGAGAGCGCCATGACGGGCGAGGACGGGGCTTACACATTCACGGACCTGGCGCCCGTCAATTATGTGCTGTCCATCGGCAGGCTGGGTTACACGGCCAAAGAAATTCAGATTGAAGCCGGCCCAGACGGAACCTTTACGGAGGTCAATGAGACGCTGGAACTCGAGCCGACGGAATTGAAGGTGGTGCTGGAATCCCCCTACAAGACGGTCGATGCCGTGAAGAATGCGAAAATCATTCTGCGCGGGATTCTCGATTCCCATTCGGAAGGGATCGAGCGCGAGTTGACGTCGGAAATCGAGGCGGGTGACGAGGAGCGGGTTTCGGCATTGTTCGAGAATCTGCTTCCCGGCCGGTATTGGCTGCACACGGTTCATGAGGCGACGATTTCGGGGTTTCCGACCTCGAGCGGCCCGCTGCCGGGAGCGCAGTCGTTTCGTGTGTCGTTCTTTCCGCGGGAGAGCTACGCGGAGTTGATCCCCGGCCAGATGGAGGAATTGGTGATTGCGATGGAACCGGTGCCCGCGATTGTGCGTGGGCGGTTGTGGGCGACGGATGAGGTGGGGTTTCTGGAGGAAGACCCGTGTTTCTCCGAGCCGTACCGTGTTTTTTATCAGGTGGCTCAGGACGGGATCGAGTTCATCGAGCACGGGATCGTGGACCTTCTGAAGGAACCGCACGGGATGGTGGTGGTGAATACCGACGCCTCCGGGAGCTATACGGCGCTGCTGACCCCGGGTGTGTTCGGCGTCAAGATTCCCGGCATGGCGGGATATGCGGGGCACAACGTCGAGTGCGGCGAATTGTCCGCCGGTCTGCCGCCGCAGCCGGGGCCGTGGCCCTATCCGGATCCGTGGCCGCATTCGACCTTGGAATTCGGGCATCATCGCGCCGGTCTGGGGTTCAATTCGGACGGGGAATACCAGCTCGATCTGTTCGTTCACAAGCACTACATCAACATTTCCGGCCGGGTGCGGACGACGGGAGCGCCGTTTGGGGATCTGGTATTGCGGATGAAAGCGGACGGCACGGACGTGCTGCGGTTCCCCTACAATCATCTATGGGACACCGGCACGGAGGTGGTTTTGAGCGGACCGGTGGAGCTGCGGGCCGCGCTGGATCAGAACAATCGTTATATGATCCAGAACGTGCCGGCGGGCAGTTATACCCTGCAACTGGATCATGCGGATTACGTGACTCCGGCGGTCGAGGTGACCATTGCGGACTGGCAGGCACCGGGAGTGATTCCGGCCGTGGCGCCTTTCACTCCGTCCTACTTTTTCCCGGGCATTGTTCATTGCGACGCGAGATTTGATCTCGAGGCCGCCTGGCGTCTCCAGGACAGCGTGCGCATCGATCTATATCGTTATTCGGCGTCGGAGATGGATTATTTCTCGGAGGGATCGGGGCCTCCGGGTTATTTTCGGATGCCGGGACTGGAGGACCGGCTGTTCACGTATTCGGGACAGGGGTTGCCGACAGGGGTGTATCGGATCTGGCTGCGGTATGGCGACGGCTGGTATTCGGAGGCGGGATTGGGGCCGTTGTTCGAGGCGTTTCTGGGCGGGCCGTTCAACAATGTGTCGGGGGAGGCGGGCGCGGCGCCGATTGGGGATTTCGCTTACAAGCTGGATCTGCGCGCCGTGAGCGCGGCGGAACCTTCGCGGGCGGTGCCGGGAACGATGGTGGAATTCTCCGGGGGCCTGATGAGGCAGGCGAACACGGGTCAGGAGCTTGATCATGCGGTGAGCCCCTATCCGACGGGCGCCAGCGCGGGGCCGGAATGGAGTATGAGCGCGTTTCCCGGCAGCAAGGTCGAGTTGATCGACGCCGCGACCCGCCGCGTGAAAGTGACCGTGTACATGAACCGCAACATGGTGGTCAGCGGCACGGTCAAGACGGCGGCGGGAGATCCGATACCGGGCGCCGCGGTTGTCTTCCGGAACCGCTGTGGAAGTCCGGCGGGCCAGACGGTGACTTCGGCTCAGGGGGCTTTTCAGAGGACATTCACGAGTCCGCAGGCGATTTATCTCGATATCAACCGGCGCGGATTCATTCCGCAGCGGCATCGGTTGGAGCCGCAAAGTCTGGACAATCCCGATGTCACGGGGCTGGAGTATGAAATGGCATCGGTGCCGGGGCCTCAAATTGAGCGGTTCACCATGAACCGGTTCGGGTTGTTCCTTCCGGGGGTGACACGAAGCGGGGATTCGAACATCCCAATTCTCGGGGGTGGCAGCGGGTTCAATCCGGAAGCCGGACGGAAAAAGCTGACGGTGACCTGGGAGGCGGAGGCGACGCCGCAAAGTTACTCGTTTGAGCTGCCCGGGTTTGTCAACCAGAACGAGCAACAAAAGACGCCCGAGCAATTCGACGTGGATGATGAGCTGGCCGAGGTGTGGATCGTGGACCGGCGGTCGTTTGAGGCTCCCTTTGTGAACGATCCAGGCCAGGAGGATTTTCTGCCGGTCGATCCCCCTTTCCCGTTGGACTATGTCACCGTGCGAAACTGGCTGTCTGAAATCACGTCCGCGGAGAGGAACGGTCGGCCCTATTACGTCGTGCACAAGGTTGTGTTGAAGAACGCGCCGGGATCGGGGAACGACGTGAAGGAAACGTTGAATCTGTGGGAACTCCCCAGCGGCGTGTTCAATCCGCGGGTGGTGGCCATCACGAAGAACGGGGGTGTGGCCGTCAAGGATTACGAGTTGCCGGAAACCGGAGGAGACACTCCGCCGCATCATCTGCAGGGAATGAATCTTCCGCGATGGCTGTCCTCGGTGCTCGAAGTCGTGGGAACCATGGCGGTGCTGCCCAAAGCGGAAATCGATCTCGTGAACAAAAACTACGGCGACAACTATCTGAAGATTGGTTCGGTGACGCCCAAGGTCGAGGCCCGGATCGGGGTTGTACCCATCGAGGAGTCGAGCGTGATCTACGATCCGGCGGAGAACCTGTTGGAAAGCGACCTTTATCTGACCTACAAGTACGTCGTGGGCGTGGAGATGCCGCTGGGGGAGAAGACACCGGCCGGCGGCCCGCTGGCTTTGGCGCCCAAGATACTGGGGGTCAAAATCGACGGCCTTGACGCCGAGTTCGAGGTGTCCGGCAACGAGCGGAAGGCATGCGTTGCCGTGGTGGTGCCCGCGCCGTCCGAGGTGACGACCGAGGAATTGAACCGGAAGTATGAACCGGTCATGGCCGAGGACTCGGGCCGGCGGGGCGGACGGGTCAAATTCAAGGAGCCGCAATTCAGCGCGTCGGCAAAGCTGGCCGCCTGCGAAACGCTCGATGCGACCGCGCTGGGGAAGAACCGGATCTCGAGTTACCGGCTGATTTTGGAGGCGCAGGGCACCGGGGAGTTTGGTGTATCGGTGGATTTGACCCCGGTGATACAGGCGCTGCCCTATGTCGGCAAACCGCTGCACGAGATCAATGAAGCGGCGGGCCGATTGCGCCGGGACGGTACGAAACCGGTGACATTGAGCGCGATCTTCGAGGCGCTGCTGGGCGCGAAATACACGGTCGAAATCATCGGGGATTTTCCCGCCCCGCCGACAGGGAGTGTTGTTTCTGGCGACACTTTTCCCCGCTGGAATTTCATGGGCGGACAGGAGGTCCAGGGTCCGGGCTTCGACATCGAGGAGGCGAAAAAGATCATTCTCCGACTGGGGGTTGGGCTGGATTTGCAGGCGGCATACGGGGCGATCCAGGGCACGGGGCTCGTCCAGTTGGGCGCCCCGAAGGGCGCGTCGGACACGGACGGCGTGTTTTTCACGCTCAACCCGACGGATACGTCTCCCTTGATCAAGAAGATCGAGGGCGCCGTCAGCTTCGTGCTTCGGGCGAAACTGAATCTCTATGTCACGAAGATCAGCAAGCAATGGCAGCATGATTTCATCGTGTTCGTGCTGGATCGCTCGTCCGAGCCCTCTTTCACGCTGACTCCATTGTTCATCACCACGACGGTCATCGATGCGGCGGGGGCGCCTCCGTACGTGTT
>DATKEE010000255.1:0-6048 GCA_035544555.1 Candidatus Methylomirabilota bacterium | reverse complement strand
TTTCTGGATCTTAACAGCGATCTTAGCAGTCTGCTAAACTCCATGATCCTCACCGAATCCATCGTCGAAGACGCCGCCCTCGAATGCTCCCTCCTTCGCCGAGGCTGCGGCGGACAGGTCGTGTGGTTGGGCTATGGGGTCACCATCATCACTGCCACCGCTGCCACCGCCGCGCACGTCGGCTCGGTGTCATTTCCCGCATGTCGTCTCGATTGGCGAATTGCCCCGCTTTTCGGCTTTAAGTCGTCACAAATGGCGATAATCAACAACTCGCCACTTATGACGAATAGTATTGATATTCCGTACTAATTCGCCATATTTGACGATATATGAGAATCACGGCTCAATTGACCGATGAAAGCGTCTTGGAGGAACTGGGTGGCCGGCTGGCCGGTGCCCGGCTCGGACGGAACCTGACTCAGGCGGCGCTGGCGGACCAAGCGGGGGTGTCGAAGCGGACGGTGGAGCGGCTGGAGGCGGGTGCGGTGGCGACCCAGTTGTCGGGGTTTTTGCGAGTGTGCCGGACGCTGGGCTTGCTGGAGCGTTTCGAGAGCCTGATCCCGGAGGCGGCGGTGAGCCCGATGGCGCAATTAAAACAGGCGGGCCGGAAGCGTCAGCGGGCGACCGGCAAAAAGGCGGCGGCGGCGAAACCGAAAAAGTGGGCGTGGGGTGAGCCGGCATGATCGCGAAGGTGCAGCTTTGGGGGCGGACAATCGGCGCAGTATCGCTTGATGAAGGGCGCGACGTGGCGGCGTTTCAATACGACGCCGAATTCGCCCGCAGCGGAATCGAGCTGTCGCCGGTGACGATGCCGTTGAGCGAGCGGGTGTATGAATTTCCGGCGCTGCCGCGAAACACCTTCCACGGCCTGCCGGGATTGCTGGCGGACTCGTTGCCGGACAAATTCGGCAATGCGCTGATCGACGCGTGGTTGGCGACGCAGGGCCGGAGCCCGGAGAACTTCAATGCGGTGGAGCGCCTCTGCTACACCGGAACGCGCGGGATGGGCGCGCTGGAGTATGCGCCGGTGCTGGGGCCAAAGGCGCGCACGGCGACGAAGATCGAGATTGATGCGCTGGTGCGGCTGGCGGGTGAGGTGCTCACGCATCGCGGCGATTTGCAGGGACACTTCCACGGGTCGGGCAAGGAGAAGGCGCTGCGCGACATTCTGCGCGTGGGCACGTCAGCCGGCGGGGCACGGGCCAAGGCCGTGATCGCGTGGAACCGCGCGACGAACGAGGTGCGCTCCGGGCAGGTCGCGGCGGGCGAGGGCTTCGATTACTGGCTGCTGAAGTTCGACGGCGTGGCAGGCAACAAGGACAAGGAGTTGGAAGACCCGAAGGGCTACGGGACCATCGAGTATGCCTATTCCCTGATGGCGAAAGCGGCGGGCATCACGATGAGCGAGTGCCGGCTGCTGGAGGAGAACGGCCGGCGGCATTTCATGACGCGGCGCTTCGACCGGCTGGCGGGAGGGGCGAAGCTGCACATGCAGTCGCTTTGTGCGCTGGCGCATTTCGATTTCAATCAGGCCGGAGCCTACGCCTACGAGCAGGCGCTGCTGACGATCCGCCGGTTGAAGCTGCCAATGGCCTCGGTGGAGGAGCAGTTCCGGCGGATGGTCTTCAACATCGTGGCGCGGAATCAGGACGATCATGTGAAGAATATCGCGTTCCTGATGAACCAGCAGGGCGAATGGTCGCTCGCGCCGGCCTTTGACGTGACCTATAGCTACAACCCGTCCGGCTCGTGGACGGCCACGCACCAGATGACGCTGAATGGAAAGCGCGACGGTTTTGTGCTGGAAGATTTCGAAGCGTGTGCGAAAGCGGCGGTGATGAAACGGGGCCGCGCCGCGAAGATCATCGAGGAAGTTCGGGCGGCAGTGAGGCGCTGGCCAGAGTTTGCGACGCAAGCGCGGCTCGCCGACGACTGGCGCGACAAAATCCAGGAGACGCACCGGCTGTCTTTCCCGGAAAAATGAGCCTCAGCGAATCCATCATCAAAAGAGCCGCCCTCGAATGGTCCCTCCTTCGCCGAGGCTACGGCGGACAGGTCGCGTGGTTGGGCCATGGGGTGCAATTTCGCTGCGCTCCATCCCTCATCCCGGCCTTCTCCCAGGGGGAGAAGGAGTGGCCAACATGAACTTCTGAAATGGAAATCCTGTATCTCGCCGCAAATCAGTTCATCCGCCCGATGGGCGCGGGGCGGACGTGCCCGGTGCTGTTGGGGGCTGGAGACGGGGAGGGCAAGACCGTGGAGGTGGTGACAAAGCTGCGTGGTCCGGAGTTGAGCGTGAAGGCGCAGATTGCGGAACTGGTTGCCGCGCCATTGGCGGCGCATCTGGGACTGGAAGTGCCGGAGGCGGCCGTCGTGGATGTTCCGGCGGGTTTCGAGGCGATTGTTCCTCAGAACCACGCGGCAGCATTCCGGGCGAGTCCTGGCAGCAACTTCGGGTCTGTCCACCTCGGGACGAGCTTCACGACTTGGGCGGTGGGCCGGGCACCCGCCGGGGTGCAGCGGGATCAGGCGGCGGAAATCTTCGCTTTTGATTTGCTCGTGCAGAACGCCGATCGCCGGGCCACCAATCCGAACTTGTGGTCGCGCTCCGAGCGTCTCGGCGTTTACGATCATGAGCAGGCGTTTTCCTTCCTTCATCTGCCCATCATGGGCGGGCCATCCCGTCCGTGGGTGCTGGCGGACCAGGCGGGAGCCTTCCGGTTCATGGAGAGCCACGCCTTTTACCCATCGTTGCGCGGGGCGAAGCTGAACCTTGGGCCGTTCGAGGGCCGACTTGCGGCCTTGTCGGACGAGGTGATTGAGGGTTTATTGAAAGCAGTCCCGGCAGAATGGCAGCAGGGGAATGACCTGTGCGCCAAAACTGCCGATTACCTGCGGGAAGCGCGGGAAGAAAGAACAGCGTTTTTTAATTTTGTGAAACACTTACTGCGATGAAAACTGCCTACACCTTTGTGACGCTCCGCTACGTGCATGACGTTGTGACTGGGGAATTTGCGAACGTGGGCGTGGTGCTCTACGCGCCCGGGCAGCGGTATCTTGAAGCCCGCTTCACCACATCCTACGAGCGCCTCAACGCGCTCTTCGTGAAAATCGACCACGCCAACTACCGGAATCTGATTCGTTATCTTGGCAATCGCTTTGTCGAGCTGGCGACGGAGATTCGAGACGGGCTGAATCTCGTGCCGGTCCACAGCATCGAGGAACTGGTGCATCGGGTGTTGCCCAAGGACGACAGTTCGCTGCAATGGTCGGCCCCGGGCGGAGGGTTCTCCACCAATCTCGGCGAAACCGCGGGCCAGCTTTACGCCCGCATGATCGAGCGTTACTCGCGCACCGGCGAAGTGGCGAGCCGCAACGACGAGGACATTGCGAAGCCTTTCAAAGCGCGGCTCAAGAAGGCCGCTGAAAAACTTCAGGAGAAGAGAATCGAGGCCAAGGATTACCAGTATGAGTTTCACTATGCGTGGAAGAACTCCATCTGGCATCTCTACGAACCCGTGTCGTTCGATTTGATGGACCCGGGCAGCATCGTGGAGAAGGCCAACCGGTGGCTGGGCCGTGGCGTGGCGCTGCAAGATTCCGGGGAGCGGTTCAAGATTCACTTCCTGCTCGGCGAGCCCAAGCGCCCCGGAACGGAGAAGGCGTTTGAGAGCGCCAAGAATCTGCTGGCGATGATTCCCGGCCAAAGGGAGCTGGTCAGTGAGAGTCAGGTGGAAGCGTTTGCTGACTCGGTAGCCGCTGACATTTCAAGCCATCCGTAACCCGCAACTTCCGACGAGTGAGTCTCGCCGAATCCATCGTCGAAGATGCCGCGCTCGAATGGTTCGGGGAGCTGGGCTATGCGGTCGGGCACGGGCCGCGGCTCGCGCCCGGTGAACCGGCGTCCCGCGATAGGGGGAGGGATTCCTTTGGCGAGGTGGCGCTGGTGGGGCGTCTGCGCGAGGTCATCCGGCGGTTGAACCGGGCCACTCCATCCCGCACCCTCGCCACCCTGTGCGATCCTGTAGGAACGGGACTGCTCAAGCTGCTGAGCGGGGAGTTGAGCGGGGGGGAAGCATCGGGCGGCATGGAGGCCAGCGCATGAGCAAGCCCACCGATCGCGAGATCCTTGCCACTCTCGACCGTTTGTCCGGCGCAGTGGCGGACGATTTGGAGTCGCTGCATCTGGAGTTCAAGCCGTGGACGGATGCACGGGCGGATATGCGTGTGGCAGTGGAGTATGCCGTGTGTTTCGCCAACGCGGAGGGCGGCGTGATTGTCTTCGGCGTCGCCGACAAAACGCGCGGGCGGGCGGCGGCGATTCATGGTGCCAAGGGCTACGACCTTGATGTGTGGAGGCGCGGAATTTTCGACACCACGCGTCCGCATCTCTCGGTGGAAGTCAGCGAACTCGCGGTGCCGGAAGGCACGGGACGGCTACTGCTGGTGCGGGTGCCGCCGGGCGAGAATCCGCCTTACGGCACGGCGCAGGGTGTTTTCAAGCAGCGCATCGGGAAGAATTGCATGCCGCTGGACCACGCGTCGTTTCAGCGGGGGCGTATCGCTTCCGGCGCGCTGGATTGGAGCGGGCAACCGGCGCAGGGCGTGCGGCTGGCCAATCTCGATCCCGTGGAGATGGGGCGGGCGCGGGCCATCCTGCGCGGCAAGAATCCAGAGTCGGAATTGCTGAGGGCGAATGACGCGGATTTCTTGAAAGGCTTGGGCGCGATGCGCGCTGGGCAGGTGACGCATACGGGTCTGCTGTTGTTCGGGCAGCCGGAAGTGATCTCGACGCATTGTCCGCAGGCACAGGTGCATTATGTGCATCAGCCGAGCGACACGGCGGCGGCGCGCAACGACCAGTGGCGCGTCGGCCTGCTGCTGGCGCTGGAGCGGATCGAGCAGACGTTCAGTGGTCCGGCCAATCCCGAGCAGGAACTGTCGGTCGGTCTTTTCAAACTGCGTGTCCCGGCTTTCCCGTTGGATTCCGTGCGCGAGGCTGTGCTGAATGCGCTGACGCACCGCGACTACGCCGATTCGGGGGAGGTGTTGATCCGGCACACGCCGCGCGAGGTGGTCGTGACCAGTCCTGGCGGCTTTGTCGGCGGCATCACGGTGGAGAATTTCCTCCGGCACGAGCCGGTCGCGCGCAACCGCACGCTGGCTGATGCGCTGGTGCGGCTGCGGTTGGTGGAGGCCGCAGGCATGGGACGCCGTCGCATGTGGGTGCAGGCGCTCAGCCTCGGCAAGCCCGCGCCGCGTCCTGAATCGGACGGGCATCGAGTGACGCTGCGGTTGTTCAACACCGGGTGCGACACGGCGATGGCAGGACTAGTGTCGCGGCTGAATCAGGAGGGCCGGGACATTGGGCTGGACACGCTGCTTGTGCTCTCGCATTTGCGCCAACACCCCTACATGGATGCCGATGACGCGGCACGGTTATTGAGGGTGGATGCGGATGAAGCGCGTCGACTGTTGGATGAATTGGGGCCGTCCGGCTTGGGGCTGTTGGAGCGGAAATCCCACACCCGTTCGGCTACGTTCCATCTCACGAAAGGTATTGCGCGGGAACTCCTCGGCAAGGCGGCTTACACGAAAACGCGCGGACTGAATCCTATCCGCTACGCGGAAATGGTGCGGGAATACCTGCATGACCACCCGAGCATCTCGAACCGGGAAGTTCGGGAATTGCTGGGGCTGGGCGAATCACCCACGGCGCAGGTTGAGGCATCCCGCTATTTGAAGCGCTGGTCGGGTTCGGCGGGATTCCTCGTGGCGGAAGGGAACGGGGCAAAGCGGCGTTACCGGCTCAGGGAGACATCCTAGCGATGAATTTAGCACCAACATTGTCCTGTCCGGCTCATGCACGAAGTCCGCTGTTCTCAGGGTTTTCTGGATCTTAACAGCGATCTTAGCAGTCTGCTAAACTCCGTGATCCTCAACGAATCCATCGTCCAAGACGCCGCCCTCGAATGGTCCCTCTTTCGCCGAGGCTACGGCGGACAGGTCGTGTGGTTGGGCTATGGGGTCGGGCACGGGCCGCAGCTT
>DATKEE010000254.1:0-4907 GCA_035544555.1 Candidatus Methylomirabilota bacterium | reverse complement strand
CCATCGCTCGCCATCACAAGATGATAAGTGGTCGCCGGCTCCAGGCCATCGAGATGCGCGTGATGATAATGGGCCTCAGGGGTTCCCTCATCATCCCCGGTCATGGTGAATCGTCCGTTGTGCGTCGCCTCCACTTCGTGGGCGTAAGCCTCCACACGCCCGTCCCGCGGCTCAATATCGTAATACACCGTGTGGTTCTCTCCCGCCGCAGGCGTGGACCACGACACCACCGCCTCGCTCGACGGGTTGTGCATCCAAAGGACGCGAAAGTGCATCAAGGCTCGTTCCGCGGAGTCCGACCCGTCCATCGAGCCCGCAGACAGCAGCATCAGCCCGCAAAGGAGGGCTCCTGCCGCGCGGCGGAGAATCGAAACGCCCCCTGTCAGGGAGGAAGAAACTTGGGCAATAGGAATTGGTTTCATGGTGATTCTAATCCGGGAGGTGTCGCGGCCGAGTGTGATGCCGCGAGGGGGCTCGAGCCAAGCCTGAAAACATCCGCTCAGACCTCCACCAGCAACCGTGTCGGGCGCTCGACAACTTCCTTGATCCGTCTCAGGAACATCACCGCCTCGCGTCCGTCGATGATCCGGTGATCATAGGTCAGCGCCGCATACATCATGGGGCGGATGACCACATTGCCCTCAATCGCCACCGGCCGATCCTGGATGGCGTGCAGCCCCAGGATGCCGCTCTGCGGCGGATTCACAATCGGCGTGGACATCAGCGAACCATACACCCCCCCGTTGCTGATCGTGAATGTGCCGCCCTGCAATTCCTCCAGCTTCAGCCGGTTCTCCTCCGCGCGCTTCGCGAAATCCGAGATCGTCCGCTCGATCTCCGCAAAACTCATGAGCTCGGCATTGCGCAGCACCGGCACCACCAACCCCTTCCCGCCTCCCACCGCCACTCCAATGTCCTGGTAATTCCGGTAAACAATCTCCTCCCCGCGAACCTCCGCGTTCACCTGGGGAAACCGCTTCAGCGCGTCGATGGACGCCTTCACGAAGAACGACATGAATCCAAGCTTGATCCCATGCTTCTTCTGGAAGACCTCCTGGTATTCCTTGCGAAACGTCATCACGGAGCTCATGTCAATCTCGTTGAACGTCGTGAGCAACGCCGCCGTCTGCCGGGCCTCCACCAGTCGTCGCGCGACCGTGCGACGCAACGGGCTCATCGGCACAACCTCCTCCTCGCGCCCGCCGTCTCCCTCGCGTCCCTTCGCGCGCTCCGCGCCCTCCTCCTGGGCCCCGCCCTTCCCCCGCTTCTCCAGATGTCGCTGCACGTCCTCCTTCAACAACCGGCCCCCTGACCCGCTCGCGCGAATGTCCTCCAGATCCAGATCATGCTCCTCCATCAGGCGGCGCGCGGCCGGCATAACCGCCTTTCCTGTCTTCTTCGCCTCCCCTCCGGTCCCGCGCGCGTCCTTCTCGACCTCTTTCCCGCCCGCGGATTCCTCACGACCACGCTCCTTTCCATCCGATTCGGACGTGGATTTCTTCCGTTTGCCTTCGCCTTTTCCGGCGGACTGCTCCTTGGACTCGGATTTCGTCTCCTGATCCTTCGCCTTTTCCTTTTCCTTTTCCTTCCCCTTCCCTGATTCTCCGCCGGCCGCCTTGCCATTGCCTCCAATCCGCGCGATCACCTCGCCAACCTTTGCCTTTTCCCCGCGTTTCTTCAGGATTTCCTGCAAGGTCCCGGCCGCGGGCGCCGGCAGTTCCACCGAGGCCTTTTCCGATTCAATCGTGACGACATTCTCGTCCTTCTCGACCGTATCGCCCTCCCGCTTCAGCCATTCGCCGATCTCCACCTCGCTGATGGATTCGCCCACTTCGGGGATCTTCAAATCGATTGCCATGCCCGTTCAGTCCTTTCCTTTGGATTTCCCGATTTCCATCCGGCCTTTCCCGATTGCAAGGCGCCCACCCGGTCCGTTCAACTGAAGGCCTGGTTCAGCAGGCGCGCCTGTTCGAGTTTGTGACTGCTGGCCGACCCCGTCGCCGGACTGGCCGACGCGGGCCGGGCCACATGTGAAAGCGGATGGCGATCGAACAGCCGCCCGCCAAAGACGGCCCGTAGATACCGCCAGGCCCCCATGTTCTCCGGCTCTTCCTGGACCCAGATCACCGGGGTGTCGTCGCGATACCCGGCCAGTGCCTTCCGCAATGTGTCCTCCCGCAGGGGATACAACTGTTCCAACCGAACAATCGCCACGTCGTTCCGTTCCAGCTCCTCACGACGCGCGGCCAGCTCGTGATAAATCTTGCCCGAACACATCAACACCCGCCGCGCCTTCTTCCCGCCACCCACGTCCGGCAGGACCCGCTCGAAACCGCCCCGCCCCAGATCCTCGAGGGAGGACACCACCCGCGGATGGCGCAACAGGCTCTTCGGTGTCATCACCACCAGCGGCTTCCGCCAGGGCCTCAAGACCTGCCGGCGCAGACAGTGAAAATACTGCGCCGGAGTCGTCGGATACACAACCTGGATGTTATCCTCCGCCGCCAGCGTCAGAAATCGCTCGAGCCGCGCGCTGGAATGCTCCGGTCCCTGCCCTTCGAAACCATGCGGCAACAGCAACACAATCCCCGACAATCGCCGCCACTTGTCCTCGGCGCTCGCGATGAACTGGTCCACGATCACCTGCGCCGCGTTCACGAAATCGCCAAACTGCGCCTCCCACACAATCAGCCCGTCCGGACAATCCAGGCTGTAGCCATACTCGTATCCCAGGACGCCCGCCTCCGACAACGGACTGTTGTGAACGTCCACCGGCCCCTGGTCCTTCGCCACATGTCGCAGCGGCACATGCCGGCGGGCGTTCTCGAAATCGTGCAACACCGCGTGCCGCTGGCTGAATGTCCCGCGCTCGGAATCCTGCCCCGTCAACCGCACGCGATACCCTTCCGCCGCCAGCGTCGCCAACGCCAGCGCCTCGGCGGTGGACCAGTCCAGCGCGCGCTTCCCGGATGCCATCTCCCGCCGCGCCTCAAGCCACTTCTCTATCTTGGGATGCGGATGAAAATCCTTCGGCACCGTCGCCAGTTTCTTCAGCAGCTCCGCCAGCCGCTTCTTCGGTACCCCCGTCTTGACGTCCTTCACCTCCGCCTCCGGACCTCCCATGAAATGGCTGCGAGCCCAGATGCCCCGGGGGCCCTCCTTCGGCCGGTGATAATCCTCCCGCCGCGCGTGCGACAGTTCCCGCTCGAGCAACTCCCGCCGGCGTTCGGCGATCTCATCCGCCTCCTCGCGCGTGACTTCGCCCAGCGTCAACAAATGATCCAGATAGCCTTCACGCACCGATTTGCGCTTTTCGATGGCCTTGTAAAGCAGCGGCTGCGTGAACGAGGGCTCATCGCCCTCATTGTGTCCCAGCCGCCGATAACCAAACATGTCAATGATCACGTCGCACCGGAACTCCTCCCGAAAATCCATGGACAACTGCACCACCTGCGCCACCGCCTCGGGATCCTCGCCATTCACATGGAAGATCGGAATCTGCAGCATGCGGGCCACGCTCGTGCAATAGGGACTCGACCGCCCCTGCTCCGGGCTGGTCGTGAATCCGATCTGGTTGTTGACAACCACGTGCAGGGTTCCGCCCACCCGATACCCCGGCAACGAGCTGAAATTCAGCGTCTCCTGAAGCATCCCCTCCCCGGCAAATGACGCGTCCCCGTGTATCAGCAGGGACAGGCATTCCGCCCGCTCAACATCGCCCACCCGATCCTGCTTGGCGCGCGTCCGCCCAAGGACCACCGGGTTCACAAACTCCAGATGACTCGGATTGAAGCACAGCGAGAGGTGAACCAGTTTCCCCGGCTTGGTCTTCCAGTCGCTGCTGTGACCCAGATGATACTTCACGTCCCCCTTCCCCTGATACAACTCGGGATCCGCGTCGGTAAACTCGCGGAAGATGTGACTCGCATCCTTGCCCAGAATGTTCGCCAGCACACTCAACCGGCCGCGATGCGCCATCCCCAGCACGATCTCCTTGATCCCCTGCTGCCCCGCCTTCTCAATGCTCATGTCCAACAACGGGATCAGACTCTCGGAGCCCTCCAGCGAAAAACTCTTCGCCCCGATGAACTTCTTCCGGATGAACTCCTCGAACATCACCGCGTCGGTCAGCCTCGTCAAAATGCGCACCTGCACGTCCCGATGCAACTTCAGCCGGTTCTCCGAGCCTTCCATCCGCTTCTGCAGCCATCGCCGAACCCGGAGATCATCGATGTGCATGAACTCCACCCCGATCGACCGGCAGTAGGTGTTCCGCAAGCGCCCGATCAATTCCCGCAACGTCAGCGGCCCCTCATACTGAAACGTCTCGCACACCACCGGCCGGTCCAGCTCCTCCTCCGTGAAACTGAAGAAGTCCGGATCCAGTTCCTCTGGAACCGGACGGGGCTGCTCCAGGGGGTCGAGCTTCGCAATCCGATGCCCCCGCACCCGGTAGTTCCGGATCAGTTGATTCACCCGATCCTGAAATCCCGCCATCCGGATCTCGTCCACCGCCACCCCGCGGTCCCCTCGCGATACCGTCCCGGCGCCTCCAAACAAACCGCGGACCACAACCGAGGGACCCAGTCGCGGGCGAGCCCGAAACCCCTCCCCGTCCCCCCACCCATCGAAATACTCCCGCCAGTCCGGCGGCACCGACGACGGATCCTGGACGTATCGCGCGTACAACTCCTCGACGAAAGGAAGATTCAGACTGCCGGGAATGTCATTGGTTTCACTCATTGAAAGGCTGCGGAACGACCGGCTGCGGTGGCGCGGTGAACTGTTTGAAGCAATGTCTGACCCACAATATCCCCGCGCATGAGGATGTAAAGCGCCCCTTCAAGCCCGCATTCCCACCGCAGCCATTCAGCCGCGAAACCACTCATGCCACCGAATTCACACGA
>DATKEE010000253.1:0-3700 GCA_035544555.1 Candidatus Methylomirabilota bacterium | reverse complement strand
GACGGGGCGAATGGGAAAAGGCGCGGGAGATCTATCGATGGTTCACGCCGTTGCTGCATCTGGATACGCACGTCAAGTTTGTGCAATACATCAAACTCGCGGTCCAGGAATGCGGATTGGGCGCTGAATGGGTCCGTGCCCCCCGCCTGCCGCTGGCCGGCGCGGAACGCAAACGAGTCCTCAAGATCATCCACGACGGCATGGCCCGACGTCCGAAGCTCCCGGCTTCGTCACGGAGGGTGAAATGAGAGCGTTTTTCAAGGAATGGATGGAGAGCGCGGTTCGGGCGTTCTGCCCCGGGACGGAAAGTCAGAGCGTCGTTACCTCCGCTGCTACGAGTTGGAATCGGCGTGACGCGAGTTCATCGATTCAACCCGGTGGATGCGGCTGACGCACTTTCGTTATGGATGTAACAAGACGTTGCACCATTTCATTCGTCACCCGCCAATCGGGGACAAGGCTGTCCGCGCTCCGGTTATGATGAAGCCAATCCGGGTGGTGGATTCACACACGGCGGGCGAACCCACACGGGTGGTGATTTCGGGCGGCCCGGAATTGGGCGCCGGCACGGTGTCGGATCGGCTGGGAGTGTTTCGGGATCGCCACGACACGTGGCGCTCGGCGATTGTCAACGAGCCCCGGGGATCGGACGTGCTGGTGGGGGCGCTGCTTCTGGAACCTTCCGATCCGGTCTGCGCGGCGGGTGTGATTTTTTTCAACAACGTCGGCTATCTCGGGATGTGCGGCCACGGTCTGATTGGACTGATGGCAACGCTGGCTCATCTGGGGCGCATCCGGCCGGGGGAACACCGGATTGAGACGCCGGTCGGAGTTGTGAAGGCCACCCTGCACGAGGATGGCCGGGCCTCGGTCGAGAACGTGCCCAGTCATCGGAAGGCGCGGGCGGTGTCGGTTCAAGTGCCGGGCGCGGGCAGCGTCACGGGCGATGTTGCCTGGGGCGGCAACTGGTTTTTTCTCGTCAGCGATCACGGGCAGAAGTTGGAGTTGTCGAATGTCGAGGCGTTGGTGGATCTGACGTGGCGCATTCGGCAGGCGGTGAACGCCCAAGGGTTTCCCGAGGTGGATCATGTGGAACTGTTCGGACCGCCGTCAGGGAAGGGGGCGCATTCGCGGAACTTTGTGTTGTGTCCGGGCAGGGCGTATGATCGCTCGCCGTGCGGGACGGGGACCAGCGCCAAACTCGCCTGCCTGGCGGAGGATGGCGAACTGGCGGAAGGAGAGCCGTGGGTACAGGAGAGCATTATCGGTAGCACGTTCACCGGACGCTACCGGCGCGAGGGCGGGCGAATCGTTCCCACGATCACCGGGCGCGCCTTTGTCAACGGGGAGGCGACACTGTTGCTGGACGAGCGGGATCCGTATTGCTGGGGGATTCGAAGGTGACGTTGGGCGGCGAGGGGCAGCGGCACTGATGGAGACCGTTTCTTGTACCTATTCATGTGGGAACCACGAATGGACACGAATTCACACGAATGAAGGCAGATTTTGAATTCGAACCCGTCTTGCGGCGAACCACGAACGAGTGTCAATTGCCGCGAAAACATGCAAGCTTCATCATGAGCAAACGAATAGGAATCTCGATGGTGCTGGTGGTTTGCGGTGTTGTCGGCGCGGCGGCCCAGGACGCGGATGCAAGACTCGAGGCGTACTTTCGCGACTATCTGGACGCCCATTTCCAGCAGCAACCCCTCGAGGGCACGCGGCTGGGGGATCATCGGTTCGATCATCTGCTGGACGACGTGTCGAAGGAGGCGCGCGATCAATGGGAGGCGCTGGCACGGCGGACTCTGCGGCAATTGCCGCGGGCGGTGGACAAGGATGAGTTGTCCCGCGCGGGCAGGATCGACTTCGAAATCCTGGAGCACGAATTGAGGAAGACGCTCTGGTTGATGGAGAATACGCGTCCGTTCGAGGAGGATCCGCGCGCCTACAACGCGTACCTCTCGGATGGCGTTTACATGTTGTTGACGCAGTCCACGCTGCCGCTGGAAACGAACATTGCCAACAGCATCGCCCGCATGGCGCAAATTCCGCGGGTGGTGGAAGCCGCAAAGGCGAACCTGCGCCGTCCGCCGGGTCAGCATCTGGAGACGGCCATCCGCCAGAATCAGGGAGCAATCGCGTTCTACGAGACCGGCCTGTTCGAACTGGCCGGGGACACGGAGCAGCTTGACGCGCTGAAGACGTCGGCTGCCGAAGTGGTTTCAGTGCTGAAGGAGTATCATGAATTTTTGGACGGGGAATTGAGATCGCGCGCGGATGGGGAGTGGCGGCTGGGTCGGCGGAAATTTTCACGCAAGCTCGAACTGGTGCTGGATGCGGGATACGGCGCGGACGAGGTGTTGCGGGACGCGGAGGCGGAATTCGAGCGGGTGCGGCGCGATTTGTATGTCCTGGCGCGGCAGCTCTGGAGCCGGTATTTCGCAGGCGAACCGTTGCCGCCGGATGACCCGGAAGGGCGGCGCGCGACGACGGCGAGGGTGCTGGAGGCCATTGGCCGGGAGCATGGCAAACCGGAGGAACTGGTCCGGGACGCGCGGGCCACGGTGGAGCGGTTGACAAGCTTCATTCGGGAGAACGACATCCTGCGGCTGCCGGAACCGGACCGGTGCGAGATCATCGAGATGCCGGAGTTCAGGCGCGGAAACGCGCTGGCGTATCTGGACGCCGCGCCGCCACTCGAGCCGGCCACCGCGAGTTACTACGCCATCAGCCCGCCGCCATCGGACTGGGACGCGGAGCGGGTGAGGAGTTTTCTTGAGGAGTACAACCGTCACATGTTGCAGGTGCTCTCGATTCATGAGGCGTATCCGGGTCATTACGTGCAGCTTGAATATGCCAACCGGGTGCCGTCCCTGATCCGCCGGGTGCTGGGTTCGGGGGTGTACATCGAGGGGTGGGCGGTCTATACCGAGCAGATGATGCTCGATCAGGGTTACGGCGACCGGGATCCGGCGTTGCGGATGTCGCAGCTCAAGTTCTATCTGCGCGCGGTGGCCAACGCGATTCTCGACCACAGAATGCATTGCGCGCGAATGAGCGAGGACGAGGCGTTGCGGTTTCTGGTGGAGGACGCCTTTCAATCCGAGGGCGAGGCGCGCCTCAAGGTGGTCCGCTCGAAGCAAAGCTCGGTTCAGCTCAGCACGTATTTCGTGGGACGAATGGCGCATTACCGGTTGAGGCAGGAAATCCAGCGCGAACTGGGGGACGAATTCAGTCTGGGCCGGTATCACGAAGCGGTGCTCGAACAGGGATCGGTGCCGGTGAAGTATCTGCCCGAACTGGTGCGGGCGCGGTTGAACCGGCCGCGGTAGGGAGTGAAGTTTGGACATTTCGCCGGTTCGGCTTTGCCGCGAACTTTGCCGAAGTAGATTCCACGAGTTTGCGGCAAAGATTGCGGTAAAGTTCAACCACCTGCCCACAAAGTCCGAACTCCACAGGGAGTGTGGGCATTCTTCCCACCTCGGGGTGGCTGAAATGGAAAAAGGCCGGGGATGGGAGTCCCCGGCCCTGATTCCTCCCGACCGGCGGAAACGCCGTGCGCAGATGGGACCTCGGAAAATTCAGCAGTCCGGCGGACGGACGACGGTCTTCATGTCCAGTTCTAGAACCGTCACCGAGGCGCGGCGAGGAGCTTGATTGAATCCCGGTGCCGGCGATTGCACGCGCCCGCCTGAAG
>DATKEE010000252.1:0-12862 GCA_035544555.1 Candidatus Methylomirabilota bacterium | reverse complement strand
AAACTCGACGGCCTCCGCGCGACAGACCGAGTATTGACTGGCGGAGTCGTCAGGGAGAAACGTGAGCGTCTGGAAACTGACATCGTTGTCGCCTTCGGGAAAGGCCTCCGTGAAATAATCCCGGGGGCGGACTTCGAGGAGCCAGGCGAACGACTGGCTGACACCGCTGGTGCTGTTGCTGATGGTGACGGTGGCCGGGTACGATCCGGGGGAAAGGGTTGTCGCCAACGGGTTGACATAAGCCACAGTCTGACGGGCGGGACCGCCGGGCTGGAGTGTGGCGGAGGACAGGGAGAGGCTGAGCCACTCCGCATCCTTGGCAATATCCACCGTGAGATTCTCATTGCCGATGTTGGTCAGCGCGTACGTTCGCGAGGACGGGATGAACGGTCCGCCCACCGGTCCGCGCGCCGTCAATCCGAGTGGAGCCACAATCAGGAGATCGTCCGGGAGATCGAACGCCTCCTGAACCCCGCGGGTGGTGTCGCTCGCCGACGCGATGCTGCCGGCGCCCAGCCCGCGTTTGGCAAAGGCGCTCCAGAGATCGACATAATTGACCCCGGCGTGGTTGATCAGATCCGCCAGGAGGATCGCATCGCGGGCCTCGACGAACGTGGGGTTCGGAGGCGTGAGATTCAGCGCGTCGGTCACCAGTTGGAGGATCAGTTCGTTGCCGGTTTCGAAGCCGTATTTATCGATGAGGTTGGCGCGGGCCTCCCACAGCATGACACACCAGACCTCGCCGATGCGATGAACCCCGTCCGCTTCGCCAACGGCGGTGGGACTGATCGGCACGCCGGGATGCGACGAGATCTGGTCCGGATCAATGTCCTTGAAGGTAAGCGGATTTTTGGAAAGGTCCGTCGAGTAGGGGTAGCGCCGGATGCCGAAGTAATAGTTCTCCGTGAGACCGCGCAACCGGTAGCTCGAATAGCCGCCGGCCGGATAGACGGCGTGAGGATCATCGCCGGGCTCGCTGAGCAGCGACGCGGCGTAAAAGTCCGACCAGCCTTCACCCAGTCCGCGCGATTGCAGCGCGGTAATGCCAACCCCGCCGCCCACCCGGCGGTTGCTCAGGCCATGCGTGTATTCGTGAAGGATGATGTCGGCGTCCAGGGCGGCGTCGCGCGGCGGAGTGGGTCCGTTCCACAGATACATCTGCATGCGGGGAGCGAGTCCTTCCGGGGGAGTGGCGAAGTTGGCGTTGTTGAATCCGCCCCCGTCCTGCGCGTCGGCATCCACCGGATCACCCCCAATGCCACCCCGGCCAAAATTGGACTCTTGAAAGTTCCCGGCAGCCTCGGTGAAACCGAGTTCATACAACCGGTCGTGCATCCAGTTGCACCAGAAGAAGAGCTGCACCACCGCGGCGTCGGAATAGTTGCGGGGATCTCCATCGAGTTCGAGGGGAGGGTTGAAGACGCGAAACGGGGAACCCTCGGGCCGCGGAAGGTCGGGCTGGTTGTTGTTGTCGTGATCGGTGTGGGCGCGGACATTGTTGCCGCGGGTTTCGTTCACCCCCTCGGGAATCCATCCGGCGGGCGAGGCATTGGTGGACAGCGCCCCAAGCGTCACCGGCATTCGGGAGACAACGGGCGGTTGCGTCGTGGAAGGCACGGAATGGCCGGGAGTGAAGGGAGTCGGGCTGTCACTCGTGAACACATGATACGTGGCTTCGCTGATCTCCTCCGTCAGGGAATGGCGGATCAGGACCTCGCCGGTCTCCGCATCGACAAGCAGCCGGTACATCTCCGTCCGATTGTCGGGCGTCAGGATCAACTCCCAGCAGAGGCGCAGGGTGATGCGGTCCATTGGCAGCCAGACGCGACGCCCGTACGCCTCGCCCCTGACGCCGGCCAGGGTGAGGGTTTGGAAGCTGGAGGGCGTCGCGGCCTTGACGGGAACCGCGACGCTCCCCGCCTCGTTCGTGGTCACGGTGGCGCCCAGGCTGGCCGCGCCGATGGCGAGCGCCTGCCGGGCCGGAAGCAAACCTTCCTGCCCCAAGGCCATCTGCCGGGGTGTGCCCCGTCGGGCGGCCGCCGCCGCTTCGGGAACCATGCCGCTGGAAACACTGACCAGTTCCCCATTCCGGGTCACATGACCGATGAACAAGCCGCCGAACACGGGGATGCCCTCAACCTCCTGCTGCCAGACCACGGTGTGCAAGCCGTTGTGGGCCGTGACGAATTCGCGCGCGAGGGTGGACTCCTCCAATAGTTCCGGCCCGTGTCCGAAGAGGTCCGGATGCTCTCCGATGAAAGCCTTGATCGGCGCGTGGTTCGCGTCCCCATCGAAGGCCTGCGCAAGTCCGACGGCGCGGCCCTGCCCATCCAGGCCGGTCAGGAATCCGTCCCGGGAATGGATGAAGCGCGGGGAACCTGTGACGGTTTCCCAGGCGATTCGCACCTGCGGCAGCCTTGTGCGCAGTCGGGCATGTGCAAGCGCCTGGTCGGGAGAGGGGCGGGCCGGGTTCACGGCGGCCTGCCGTCCGTCCAGATTGGCAAGCGCCGGGTGCCCGCCGTCGGCGGCAGGCGAGCCAACGCCGGAGCACGCGAACAACAACGCGAACGTGGCGGCGCGAACTGCGAACTTCCACTTCATCTTAAGGCATCCATTCCTTTCGAAGCCTCCAACGACGACGGATCGTCCCGCTTTCGACAGGGCTCGGCGTCCGCCTGTTGTAGCCACATGCCGATGTTCTCGGGAACGATTCTCACCGGATAGTCGACGAACGGGAGTTCAAGGCTGATAAACATGGACACTGCGCGTGATGCGTTCGCTTTTCAATTAAATACGCGGCGGGAATCGCCAATCTTTCACTTTGACAGAAGATATCCGAAGAATAACGTATCCCCGCGCGCCATGGCACCATCGATTCCATCTCCATCACCGGTTCTGCCGCAGGTGATTATCCACCCACAGGCCTGGCGATGCGCCATCGCCCTGAAACAGGGCCTGTCCGGCGGATGGAACATGGGAAGCTGATAACCTGCCTCAATTTCCCGATACCCACCCGTCGCGAGGCGTGTGGGTTTTTAATTTCCATATGGACGACACCTCAAACGAATCGCCACCGCCTCGCGGACTGGTGATTGCCGCGTTTGCAGCGGTCTATGTGATCTGGGGGTCCACGTATCTGGGCATTCGCATCGCCATCGAAACCATGCCTCCGTTCCTGATGGCAGGGAGCCGCTTCTTGATTGCGGGAGCGATTCTATACACCTGTCTGCGGCTCAAACGGGTGCCCGCACCGGGGCGAACCCACTGGCTGAATGCCGCGGTCGTCGGCGGCCTGTTGCTGGCCGGAGGCAACGGCGGCGTGACCTGGGCCGAACAGGCGGTCCCCTCCAGCCTTGCCGCGCTCATGATCGCCATGGTGCCGCTGTGGATCGCCCTGCTGGACTGGGTCCGGCCCGGCGGTCTGCGTCCCGTCCGGCAGTCCGTGATCGGCATCCTGATCGGATTTTCGGGCATGCTGATGCTGGTGGGATTTCCGTTTTCGCTTTCAGATCGGGCCATCGATCCGGTCGGAGCCCTGGTGTTGATGGGAGCCTGTCTGTCATGGTCTCTCGGTTCGCTCTATGCCCGCTACACCCCAAAGCCGGCTTCGGCACTGATGGGAATCGCCCAGCAGATGATCATGGGCGGCGGACTCCTGATTCTGGCAGCGTGGATTTCGGGAGAACCTTCCCGTTTGGATTGGGCGCGCCTCTCGTCCCGTTCATTGCTGGCCTACCTCTACCTGATCGGATTTGGATCGCTCATCGGATTCACCGCCTATAGCTGGTTGCTCAAAGCCAGCACGCCGGCCCGCGTCTCCACCTACGCCTATGTGAATCCGGTCATCGCGGTGTTCCTCGGCTGGGCCATCGCGGGCGAGGAACTGTCGTGGAACACCCTCCGCGCCGCCGCCGTCATCCTGCTCGGCGTCATCATCATCACCACTCCCAAGGCCATTGCGGCACGGTCGCTCATGACCTCGAAATCGGTGCAAGCGCGCGTCCCCGAAGGAGGCGGCTGATCGTGACGGATGGTGACGGAAATTCGTTCGGGACAGCGTCCCGCATCAACGGCGTTTCGCCCCGGCTGGAAACGCTGAACGTCCAACGAACAATTGCCGGGACTGACCCTGGGACCCATTCTTCTGGTGCCGTGAAAAAAAGTGGCCGGAGCTTGCGCCCCGGCCACTTTGCAATTGCGGATCAGGCGGCCTATTGGACCAGCCGGTAATACTTCGCCGGCCCGATCGGCATCACCGTCAGGCTGTTGCCGGTGGTGGTTTCGTCGGTCCAGACGGTGGCCGTGCCCTCAAGCGCCTCGGTGGACTGAAGCGTCCCGGCTTGATCCCATGTAATGGTAATCTCGCCATCCTCCAGGCTGACCTCCAACTCGGGCGGCAGGGCAATAGCCTCGCCGTTGTAGATCGCCAGGACTTGTTCGGAAGTCAGCGCGCGGTCGAAGATCGCCACTTCGTCGATGCTGCCGTCGAATGTGCGATTCACGTTGTTCGGATCCCCGCCGATGCGGATCGTGTCCGTGAAGTTTCGGGCTGCGTGAGTGACCGGGTTGACGGCGCTTTGGGTCCCGTCGGCATTGATCAGGTGGGCGGTGGCCTGCGTGGGTTCGACAACGATGGCCGCGAGCGACCATTGACCGATTGGCGGAGTCAGGCCGCTGTCCCAACCCCAGGAGGCCGCGGTGTCGAGCCAGTGATAGCCGAGGTTGCCCGCGCCATTGAGGTTGAGCCCGGTGGCCGGCTGGCCGGCACGGGCGAACACGATGCCCGCATTGGCCGGAAGGGTGGCCGGATTGATCCAGGCGACGATGGTGAGAGAGTCCGTCGTGATTCCCAATGCCGGCGTGGTCACCCAGGAATTGGCCGTGTTGGCCGTGGGCAGCAGGGCGGTGTTCGCTTCCTCAAACACGTCGAACCCATCCGAGGGACGGGGGCCGGTGATGCCGGAGGAACCGTTCTGTGCCGCGATGCCGTAGAGAGCGTGACGCGTCCCGGCGTAGTCATACGCCTGGGCATTCCCGGTGGAGGGATCCGCGGTCTCATTCAACCGCCAATAAGCGAATCCGCCGCTGTCGAGCACCGCCGCGCCGAAGCTGCCGGCTTCGGGCGCCGGCGGTGTGGGCAGCAGTGTGAGTGTCGCCGCATCGCTCGTGGCCGAGCCCTGGGTGTTGGAGACCACCGCGCGATATTGTCCCGCGTCCGCCGCAGTGACGCCGGTGATTGTCAGGGTCTCGCTGGTGGCGCCGGAGATGTTGCCGCCATCCGCGAGGTCGTTGAACACGCCGCCGGTCTCCTTCTGCCATTGGTAGGAGAGCGGCAACATGCCGGATGCCGCGACCGTGAACTGCACGGAAACTCCCGCGAAAACCTCCTCCGACTCCGGATGGGCGGCGATGGCGGGCCCGGCGGCGCCTATGGCCGTCTGGTGCAAGGTCTCGATCTCCTCAATCGTCAGGGCGTGGTCGAATATGGCGACTTCGTCGATCCGCCCGTTGAACGTCCGGTTCACGTTGTTCGGATCACCGCCAATGCGGATGTTGTCGGAAAACTCGCGCGGCGCGTGGGTCGCCAGGTTCGTGGCGCTCTGGGTTCCGGACGAACTGAGCAGGTGGAGGGTGGCCTGTTCGGGTTCCACCACCACGGCGGCAAGAGACCACTGATTGGGCGGCACGGTGATCCCGGAAACAAAGTTGTAGGTGGCGGCCGCATCCAGCCAGTGATAGCCCAGCAGCCCCGTTCCGTTCAGATTGAGGCCGGTGGCCGGTTGGCCGGCGCGGGCGAAGACGATCCCCGCGTTGTTCACCAGAGTCGCCGGGTTGATCCAAGCGAGAATCGTGAGGGTGTCGGTGGTCACGCCCGGACCCGGTACGGTTGCCCAGGAATCGGCGGTGTTCAGCGTGATCTGCAAGGCGTTGTTGTCCGTCTCAAAACTGTCGAATCCGCCCTCGGGACGCGGCCCTTCGATCTGTTGAAACCCATTCTGGGCGGCGGCCCCATACGTGCCGTTGCGGCCGGCCCAATAATCGAACGCCGGTTGTGTCCCCGTGGACGGGTCGCCCGTTTCGTTCAATCGCCAGTAGGAAAGCGGACCGGCGTCCAGCACATCGGCCACGTAGCCACCCGGTATGGGCAGCACGGACAGCGTGGCAGGATCGCTGGTGCTCTCCCCGTAGGGATTGGTCACCACCAGCGTGTAATTCCCCTCGTCCGCCGTCTCCACCTCGCTGATCGTCAGCGTGGGCGTGGTGGCGCCGGAAATCCGCCCGCCATCGGTGACATCCGCGCCATCCTTCTGCCATTGATAGGAGGGCGAGGCGCCGGTTGCACCCGACTGGAACCGCACCGTCGTGCCGGCGTAACGGGTGGTCGATTGCGGCTGGGGAGAGATGACAGGAGGAATCGTCTGCGACACTCCGCTGGCCGCCTCATACAGCCCGGCCACCTCCTCGAAGGACAGCGCCTGATCGAACATCGCGACTTCGTCGATCCGGCCCCAGAAGCTGCGCAGGAAGTTTGCGCCACCCGCATCATCCCCGATCCGCGCGGCACCGCCCCAGGCTTCGCTGGTGTGTTCGATGGGATTGATCGCGGCGTTCAAGGCGCCGTCCGTCCCCATATACAGGGTTGCCCGCTCGGGTTCGATGACCAGCGCCACGAAGGACCATTGATTGTCCGGAGGCCTGAGTCCGGAGGCCCAGTTGTAGGTGGCGGCCGAATTGTTGTTCCATGTGTAACCGAGTTGATTGTCGGTCGAGTATCCCAGCCCCGCGGCGGTTCCATCTCGGGTCATGAATATCCCCGTGAAGTCGAACTGCTCCCCAAACGGCTGAATCCATGCAATGAACGTCGCCGTATTCACATCGAGCGCCGGCGACGGCACGTCCACGTGAAGCTGGCCGAACAGTGTGTCCACCTCCACCGAGGTATTGCCGCTTTCAAACCCGGGGAACGTCGCGGGTTCGGGACCGGCCACCCCGCTGCCATGCACGATGTTCGTGTTGTAGTCTCCGGTGAATCCGCCCAAGTGCTCGAAGGCGTCGTCCACCGTCGATTCCTCGTTCAGCCGCCAGTGCGCCAGCGGATTCACCGCCAGCAAGTCGGTGATGTAATCGGCGGTCGCTGGCGTGACGATGGAAAGACCCGCCGCATCGCTCGTCGCCGTCCCCTCCGTGCTCGTGGCGACCAGCGTGTAATCCCCTTCATCCGCCGCGGAAACATCACTGATGGTCAGCGTCCCGGTCGTCGATCCGCTGATCCGCGCGTCGTCTGTGAGCGCGACGCCGTCCTTCCGCCACTGCAACGAGGTCACCGGCGGAAATCCATCCGCGCTGGCGGTGAACCGCGCCGTGCGTCCGGCATACAGGGCGACGGGCGACGGCTGTTCGATGATGTCCGGGCCGAATGGGACGGTGGGCAGGATCTGTATGGCATTGACCGGCGCGCGAAACCCGTTCGGCGTCGTCAGCGTCGTGTCGGTCGTCAGCGTAAAGGAAGACCCCGTCAGTCCGATGAACCGCAGATGCGTCCCATCCGCCGTCAGATCCGGATCGTCCCCCGGGTCCTCGATATATTCCGAAGGTGCGGCCATCGTGCTGCCGTACTTCAGGAGGGTCACATTGCCGTCATCGATTGTGTAGCCGCCCCCACGGTTTGCGGTCGAATCGCTGACAAAATACACATAAACGTCATAGGTCGTCTCGGTGAACACGGAATCGAGATTCTCCACCGTGATGGAAATGCCGTTTTCCGCCGTGTTTCCGGTATCCAGATAACCGGACAACAACCGGGCGTCGGGCCCCGCGGGGAAGGCGTTGTTGCCGCCGCTCCGCCAGGTGTTCGGCGAAGACCAGGTCACCGAGACGCCGCTCGCCGTGGGGCTGCCCCCGACATCGTAAACGAGTCCGCTGGTCGCGCTGCCCGTGGCCAGCTCGAGGTTGTTCCAGTTCGCCTGCGGATCCACTCCCGCCACATCCGCCGGGTCGAGGGAACTGGTCGCGGCATCGGGATCGGTGGAGGCGAAGTTCAGGCCGAGCTTTGACGCCTGAGCGAACGAGACAGAACCGGACGCCACAAACAGCGCCAGCGCAAGAGTTAAGGGGTGCTTCTTATTCATGATGAGATATTTCGTTAAACGCCAGTAGAGGTTGGACGCAATGGAATCGACAGGGGTTACGCAAACGAGGCGACGACGGACCGAAGGAGGGGAAGTCAACACCCGCGACAGATTGAAACGCAAATTTTAATTCATCTCAGATTGGGCGAAATGGAGCGCCGGGCCTGCCGGAACAACTCTGTTCCATCCAAACCCGGCACACTTGCGGGCCGACGCGCGCCATATCAATCGCGCGTATCCAACAACGACGTGAACGTAAATCCCTCGCCCATTCGCGGGGAACTTGCAAGCTAGTATTGAACTGGGAGATCGCTGTGTGGACTTTGCGAGCCCGCCATGGCATGAACAACAGCTCCATCCGAGACACGCCAGAGTTGGAAATCGCCGTCCAGCATTGCCAAGGCGAGATGCGTGCCGTCCGGTGAAAACGCCAGGCTCCGAACAATGCTGTATGGAGCTCGCAGACTGTGAGCCAGTTGTCCGTTCGTAGCATTCCAGAACCGGATGGCACCGTCCCTCGTGGCGGATGCCACCAAGGAATCATCGGGCGAAACCGCAATCGCATTCATCGATGTATTCTGGACGATCGCACTCCACACCGGTTCGTCGCAGGCCGGCAATGATCCGGCACCCGCGAGCGTTGACAGAACAAGGCCCAGGACCGGCGCGGTGACATGAGGCAGGTTCGTCTTCATGGGGCTTGAATGGGATGGTTTCTGTCGGGTCGACGACTGGTGTAGCATCCGGTTGCCGCCCGCGCACTGTGCGTTTGGACGCTCAGGGGTGTGACTTGCGACGCCCACCCTCCCACCGTGGCGTCGTTCCTCCAATCCTCGCGGCCGGCCCCCGGCTTGTGGAAACATTCTCACCTGCTTTTACTCGAGCCTCATGCCCCTTGTGTGCCGGAAGCATCTGTCACCCGTGAGCGGGAACGGGACGGGGATTCGAGACGAACGAATTTGGGTTGAGGTTTTGAGATTGCACCTTCACTCCTTGGGGCCTAGACTTCCGGCGAACCCCTAACCCCCCTACAAACCTATGTACTTCGGTGTCGATTATCACCCGGAGCATTGGGTGTATCCCTACGCGGGAACCAAGGACAAGCCGGAAGCCCGTTGGGAACGGGACGCCCAATTGATGGTCGCGGCCGGCATCAACGTCGTTCGCATGGGCGAATTCGTCTGGGGCCTTTGCGAGCCCGAGGAGGGCAGATTTGATTTCTCGTGGTTGAACCGGGCGATGGACCTGATGCAATCCGCGGGGATCAAGGTCGTCCTGGCTACTCCGACCGCGGCGCCTCCCCTGTGGTTGTCCAAGAAGCATCCGGAAATCCTGCCGTTGGACGAGCGGGGCCTGCCATTGCGGGAGGGAACCCGTCACGCCTGTTGCATGAACAGCAATCTGTTCTGGGAATACTCCCGCAAGATCGTGACCGCCATGGCCACTACGCTGGGGAATCATCCGCAGTTGATCGCCTGGCAGATCGACAACGGGATTGGCGGCCACACGACGGAGTATTCCTTCAATGAGGAGTCCCGCAAGGACTGGCACGCGTGGTTGAAGGTCAAATACGAAACCATCGGGCATCTCAACCAGTGCATGGGCACCCGGTTCTGGAGCCAGATCGTGACCGACTGGGATCAGGTCCCGATGCCCATGAAGGCGCCCACCGTGCACAACCCCGCCCTGGTGCTCGATTGGATGCGGTTCTCCAGCGACACGATCATCGCCTACATGAAAATGCAGGCGGACATCCTTCACGAGATCACCCCCGACGCCCCCGTCACCACCAACCTGCGCGCCCTCTCAAGGCACTTCGATCATTTCGACCTCGCGGAGGTGCTTGACTTCATCTCCGTGGACAGCAACGCCACCATCAAATCCAAGTCGGCCGAGAACGCCTGCGAGGTGGACATGATGCGTTCGCTCAAGAAGGAGGGCATCCGGACGCCGGACGGGGACGAGGGCTTCTGGGTGATCGAGCAGAAGGCGGGCAACGTGAACTGGCAGGACGTGAACTCGCTGGTCCGTCCCGGCGTGGTGCGCCTGTTCACCTATCAACTGCTTTCGCGCGGCGCCAGCGGCGTGCTTTACTTCTTCTGGCGCCAGCCCCGGATCGGCTCGGAAAAGTTCTATGGCGGCGTCCTGACCCACGACGGACGGGGCGACAATCGCGTCTATCGCGAGATCAGCCAGATCGGCGAGGAAATCAAACTGCTGGCCCCCGTGCTGCGCGGCACCCGGGTCGTCGCGGACGCCTGCATCCTCTACAGCCACGACAATCACTGGTCCATGAAGCAGCCGATGCAGCCGAACCTGCACTTCAAGCTTCGCGAACACATCCAGCTCTTTCACAGCGCGCTGCACGACCGCAACATGGCGGTCGATTTCGCCCGTCCCACCGAGGACCTCTCCAAATACAAGCTCGTGTTCGCGCCCTCACTGCAATTGCTGGCGGGGGGCGAGGCGGACCTCCTCAAGCTTTACGTCCAGAATGGCGGAACGCTTGTGGCCACCTGCAACACCGGCCTCGTGGATGAACATCACATCGCCCCGGATTCCGGCTATCCCCACGACATGACGGATCTCTTCGGGATGCAGGTGCAGGAGTTCGATCCCATCCCGCCCGACGAGGAGAACCATCTCGCCTTCAAGGGAACCTTTCCCGCCAGCCACCTGCATCCCGCACGCCTCTGGTGCGACCTCATCGAACCCGGGGAATGCCAGGTTCTGGGAACCTACGCGCGCGATTTCTACGCGGGCAAACCCGCGATCACCATGAACACTTTCGGGCTGGGCAGGGCCATTTACATCGGCACCATGAGCCATCAGTTTTTTTATTACGACCTGGTCGCCTGGCTGCGGCAACTCTGCGGCCTGCATCCCCTCCTCAAGGTGCCGGACACCGTCGAGGTCAGCATGCGACAGAAGGACGACACCCGGATCTACTTCCTGCTCAATCACCAAAGCTCGCCGGTCCGCATCACCTTCTACAAACCGATGCACGATTTCTTGACCGGCAACACGTTTACGGGCACTTACGACCTGCCGCCTCACGGTGTTCTGGTGCTTGATGAAAAATCCGCAAAGTCGTAACCCGCCCCTCGGCCCGCCCCGGTCCGGCCCCGCCCAACGCGTCCTGGCCGCCTGGCGCGGCATCGACCTCCAACCCGACGAACGCGCCCGAAAGTCCAACGTGCGGTCAACCGGCACACTGGTGGACCGGGTGCTGGCCGGGCTGCGCATCGACCAGCGGCGCGCGGAAACCGAAATCGTAAAGGTCTGGAATCATCTCATGGATCCCGCCGTGTCCGGACATGCCCAGCCCACCGGCCTCCGCAAAGGCACCCTCTTTGTCACCGTGGACAGCAGCCCCTGGCTGGACGAGATCGTCAGGTATCGCCGCAAGGAAATCCTCGACCGCCTGCAACACAGCTTTGGCCGGGAGACCATCGCCCGAATCTCCTTTCGAGTCGGGTAAAGACAAGGCGCGGGAACAATTGAAGCGGCTCCTCGGAGACTGAATCCCCTCATCCCCCCATCAAGCGGATCAGATTGACGGTGTCGTGATAGCGTTTGTTGTCGGCGCGAATGCGCGCGGCCAGCGTCTTGTTGACGGCGTAAAGCACCGGGGCCGCAACATCCGGAGCCTCGTTCTTCAACCGCTCAAAGGCCGACGCGCTGATCTTCAACAAGGTGGCGGGACCATTGGCGACCACATCCGCCGAGCGCGGCCCCTGATCGAACAGGGAAATCTCACCGAAGAATTCCCCGATGGAAAGCGTGGTCAGAATCGACTCCTTGCCGCCGATCATCAGCCGGACCCTCAGCTCCCCTTCCAGGATCAGATACATCGCGTCGCCGTGATTTCCCTGTCTCACGATCTCCGCCCATCGCGCGACCTGGATGACCTCCATGAACTCGAGGAACCGCTTGATCTGATCGTCATCAAGATCCGCGAGCACCTTGAGGCGCCGGAGGGAGCCGGGCTTCATTCCGGCCAGACCGGCGGAAATTTCTCCGGTAGCCGGCGAGGCTTCGGACGGGGAGGCGCCGCCTTCGAAAAGTGTCTGAACCTCCCGAACTGACGAGGCCTTGCGCCAGGATTCCGATTCCTCGAGAAAGACCCAGGTGTCGGCGAGCACGCGCTCGGCACGGATCCAGTCCATCAGGGTGGTCAGTTCCACCGGCCCGTAAACGAGGTTGTCCGCGCCCCAGATGCGGTAGGCCGGACCGGAGTCCTGAGGGGGTTGCATGAACCCGGGTTATAACCGCGCGGCCACCGGGAATAAAGGCAAAAGAAAACCCCCTCCCGGCCGGGCCGGAAGGGGGGTGATTCAGCGCCGGGGCGCTTAGAATTGATAGATCACGTTCGCGGCTATGAGAACTGAGTTTTTCTCGCTGCTTGGATTTGCAACAGTAGCTCCATCGCCAAAGACGCGAGGTCCGCTAATTGACGTATCCCAGCGAACCTCCAACCGGCTGATCACATTGGCCCACAGGTCATACTGGGCGGTAGCGGTCAGTGCAACAACTTCGTGGGGAACTCCGGACGCTCCCCCACCAAACTGCGCTCCACCACTGCGGATCTTGGCCCACTCACCGCGGGTGTGAAGGGTCAGCTTCTCCGTGGCGGCAAACGACGCATATAAACCAACCGCCGTCGCGTGGTCGCGGTTCGCTTCTCCCGAGTCGCCCCGGGTGACATGATCGAGCGCCATGCCGACGTTCAG
>DATKEE010000251.1:0-6966 GCA_035544555.1 Candidatus Methylomirabilota bacterium | reverse complement strand
GTCGTTGGAAAATCCGGACGGAATTATACTCGCGCGAGCGGGCGCCATTTGTTACTGACTCAACTGTTCCGAAGTCAGCATCGCGTGTTGTCCGGATTCTCGGGCAGCGGGTTTGGAGAAGCCGGCACAACGCAAGCGGACGAGGCGATAACCCTTACAACCCAAAAGCAGCTTATGTGGCCCATCATCTTCACCACTCTGGCCGTCGGCGTGTGCCTGGTCGCCGCGGCGTTGTTCATGTTCTGCATCCGCAAGATCCAGCCCGGGCGGGCGGGGGTCAAAACCGGCTGGGGCGGCATCAAGGTCTCCTTCGACTGGATGGTCCGCGTCCCCATGCTCCAGACCTACCACATCATGGACATCTCGGTGAAGAAGATCGAGATCCACCGAAAGGGCAAGGATGGTCTGGTGTGCAAGGACAACATCCGCGCCGACATCACGGTGGCGTTTTACATCCGGGTGGACGCGACGGAGGAGAGTGTCCGCAAGGTGGCGATGATGCTGACGCCCGAGCGGGTGTCGGACGAGGCGCAACTGCGCGAGTTGTTCGAGGCGAAGTTTTCCGAGGCGTTGAAGACCGCCGGCAAGCAGATGGAGTTTCAGGAACTGTTCACCGAACGCCTCAAGTTTCGCGACCAGATCCAGCACACCATCGGCAAGGACCTGGACGGATTCCTTCTCCAGGACGTCGCCATCGATTACATCGAGCAGACCACGCTCGACCAGCATGATCCCAACAACGTCCTCGACGCGGAGGGCATCAAGAAGATCACCGAGATCACGCAGCGCGAACGCGTCGTCGCCAACGAGCATTCCCAGCGCGCGAGCGTGCAGATTGAAAAGGAGAACGCGGACGCGGACATTGCCCGCCGCGAGCAGAAGCGCCGAAACGAGGAGGACACGGCGAAGCAGCACCGGGCCATCACCGAGGTGAAGGCCAACGAGGAGGCCGAGGCCCGCAAGGTGATCGAGGCGCGGCGCCAGGAGGTCGAAGCCCGGCGGCTGGAGACCGACGAATCCATCCGGTTGCGCACCGAGGACATGAACCGGGCGGTGCAGGAGCGCGAATTCACCGTCAAGAAGGAGCAACAGCGTCTCGAACAGGAGTCCCAACAGGAGGGTGAGGAGGCCCGCGTGCGCCGGGAACGGACGGTGTCGCTGGCCGAGATGGACAAGGACGTGAAGGTGGCCGAGGCGGCCGTCGAGGTGGAACGCAAGCGCGCCGTGGTTGTGGCCGAGCAGAAGGCCGTCGTCGAACAGGAGGAGGAGAAGCTGAACATCGAGGCGCGCATGACGGCCGAGCGTGTGCGGGACGTCACGCTCATCGAGGCGGAGATGAACGCCAAGAAGGATCAGGTGGAAAAGGTGGTGGCATCGGAGGCGCAGAAGGAGGCCGACCGAAACCTGGCGGAGGCGGACAAGATCAAGATCATCACCGCCGCGGAGGCCGCGCGCGAAGCCGCGATGCGCGAGGCCGAACGCCTTCAGACGCTGGCCGACGCCGAGGCGAAGGCATCGGAAAGGAAGCGTCACGCCATGGAACAAGGCGCCGAGGGTGTTGCCGCCCAGGAAGCCGCGAAGGGACTGGCGGAGGCGAAGGTCATCACCGCGAAGGCCGGAGCGAAGAAGGTGGACGCCACCGCGGTGCGGGAGATGGGACTGGCCGAAGCCGAAGTGATCAAGGCCAAGGGCGGGGTGCAGGCCGAGGTGACCGAACAGCAGGCCGAGGCCGAGGCCGAGGGAATCAAGGACAAGGAACTCGCCGCCGCGGCCGGCATCGAAGCGCGGGGACTGGCGGAGGCGAAGGGCATCGAGGAAAAGGCCCGGGCGATGAAGCTCCTGCACCAGGCCGGACAACAACACGAGGAGTTCCGCCTGAAACTGAACAAGGAACGCGACGTGGAACTGGCGGAGATCAACGTCCAGCGCCACATAGCCGAGGCGCATTCCGGCATCGTCGGTGAAGCGCTCAAGAATTCGAAGATCGACATCGTTGGCGGCGAGAACGATTTCTTCGAAAAGATCGTGCGCGCCGTCGGCCACGGGAAGTCGGTGGATCGACTGGTTCAGAGCAGCGGCACATTGAGCGACATCAAGAGGACGTTCTTCAACGGGGATCCGGACCACTTCAAGAAACAGTTGCGGCAATGGATCAAGGATTTCGGGATTGGCACCGAGGATCTGAAAAACCTCACCGTCGCCGCGCTGATCGCGAAGCTGATGGCCTCGACAAAGGACAGCTCGCTTCAGGCATTGATGAAATCGGCGGCCACCCTGGCCAGGGACAGCGGTTTGTCCGACACGCCGGCCGCGGCAGTCATCGTGGAACCGGTCCCATCGACCGCCACGCATTAAGGCCGGAGCGAAACCACGGTGCGGTTGAATCCGCACGAGCGTCTTACTCATGGCCGAAGACTCATCAACCGAGCCCTCGCCCGCCTCCGGGAAACCGCCTGCGGAACCCGGCGGCGAGTCCGCCTCCCCGACGCTGGGGAGCGCCACGTATGAGATTCTTCGGCAGCGGTTGCAGTCGCAGGGCGCCGTCCTGAGGGAGCGGATGACCCGTCTCGATACGCACCGGAAGGAGGTCTTCGGCTCCATCGAGTTCAAGCTGCTGAAAGCGGACCGGATCACGACGGCGCACAACTGCGTTCCGCAGGACATGGTGCAGCTCGGTCACGGGCGCTTCCTCTTCGGGTTCAATGTCCGGTTCGGATTGAAGAAGGAAATCGAGCTGGCGGACGTGTTCGCCATCTATGACCGGGACGAGGCGGACGGCACGTTCCGGGAGGCCGCTCTCGAGGTGCTGCGGGACAAGGAGTTCATCACCGACTTCAAGCGGCTCTACAACGTTTACGAGAAGACCACGTTCAGCAAATTCTCCGTGATTGAAGGGAACCTCTACATGGTTTTCCACGTGGGGAAGGGTCCCGAGGACATCGCGGTGTTCAAATGGGCCGTTCAGGACGGGCACCTGCGCTATCTCGATGGCCGGGCCGAAAGCGAGTTCCGCCGGATCGGCTTTCCGCCGCAGCACGAGTTCCGCTGGCGCGCGCCGGATCGTGAATCCTTCCGCTATGGCGATCATCCCCACATCTCCATCGAGGACCGCGTCTTCGTCGAATGCGTCGGCGGCGACCTGACCATCAAGGTCGAGGACAACACCGCGACGGGGGAGGGCGTTTTCGCCGAGCCGGTCGAGGACCGGAACCAGAAGGTGGACGACGCGGACGTGGCGTACGCGCTCCTCGAACCCCTGATTGTGCTGAGGATTCGTCCCTATAAGGAGACGGCCGCGCGGTATTTCATTTTCAACGAGAAGCTGCGGACAGCGGTGCGCGTGGATTCCATCGGCCAGTCCTGCGTGCGGTTGCCCGAGGATCACGGGCTGATCTTTCCGGATGGTTGTTACCTGGCGACGGGCGAATTGAAACGCTTCGAGAGCCGCGAGACCGGGATGGCGATCGACCGTGTGATTCACGCCCCGAACGGCGAGGATGCGCTGTTTGTGTTCTACAGCCGGGAGAGCGGCGAATACGTGCTCATGCCTTATCGCCTCATCGAGCAGAGGATCGAGGAACGCATCGCCTGCCATGGGTATTCCCTCTTTCCGAACGGCCATCTCGTGCTGTTCCGGGCCGAAGCCGGACCGCAAAAGCACCACCTCATCCAGCTTCGCCAGACACCGTACCATCAGCCCGGCCACGAACCGGAGGGGCGAAAGGAGGCCTTTCTCTACCAGGTCGGCAACAAGGACGTGGTGCGCTGTCTTGCCGGTTGCAATGAGGTGCTCACGCTGGTCCGCAGTGAGGACCCGTACGCCGAACTCTACGCCGACCTGGTGAAACGCTGCGAAACGATCCTCGACGCCCACCCCTGGCTGTCCGGCGAAGACGGGTTCGGATTGATCGAGGCCTTGCGAGGAGTCCGGGAGGCGGCGGACCAGGCCGTGGAGGAGTTTGACAAGGTGCGGCGGCTCCAGTTGGAGGCCGTGCAACGGGTGGCGGAGATGCGGAAACGCTGCGAGGAACGCTTCCAGACCTTGCGCCGCGCCAGCTTCACCCGGCTCGAGGATTTCGTGCACAACCTCTCGGCACTGCGCCACCTCCGCGGCGAACTCATCACACTGAAGGAGGCGCGCTACATCGATGTTGCCGCCGTCGAGGCCGCGGAGCAGGCGGTGTCGGAGCAGACCGCGGAGTTGTCCGATGCCTGTGTGAAGTTCCTGCTGAAACCGGAGGCGCTCGAGCCGTATCGGAAGCAGGCGGCCGAACAACTCGCGGCCGTCGGGAAGGTCGGCCGGGTCGCGGAGGGCAGGAAGATCGAGCAGGCGGTTTCCGTGGCCGGCGCCGAGCTGGAGATGCTCATCGAGATCGTCAACAGCCTGAGAATCGAGGACGCCGCCGAGACGACTCGTATCATCGACGGGATCACGGCGGTCTATGCCACGCTGAACCAGGTGAAGGCGGCGCTGAAGCAGCGGTTGCAGAGCCTGATGGCTTCCGAGGGCGCCGCGCAATTCGCCGCGCAGATGAAACTGCTGGGGCAGTCGGCGGCGAGCTTCCTCGATCTGTGCGATTCACCCGCCAAGTGCGACGAGTATCTCAATCGCATCACCGTCCAGCTCGAGGAACTGGAGGGCGCGTTTGCCGATTTCGAGGAATACACGGTGCAACTGGCCGGGCGCCGGACCGAGCTTTACGAGGCGTTCGAGCAGCGCAAACTCGCGTTGATCGAGCAACGGAACCGGCGGACAAACGCGCTGATGAGCGCCGCCGAGCGCATCCTCAAGGTGATTCAAAACCGCCTGGCCGGCTTTCAATCCCTCGAGGAGATCCACACCTACATGGCGTCGGATCTGATGATCGCGAAGATCCGCGAGACAATCGACCAGTTGATGGCGCTGGAGGATTCGGTCAAGGCGGATGACCTGCAGGGACGGTTGAAAAGCGCGCAGCAGGAGGCCGTGCGCCAGTTGAAGGACCGGCAGGAACTGTTCGTCGGCGGACCGGGAGTGATCCAGCTCGGCAAGCACCGGTTCAACATCAACACCCAGCCGCTCGATCTGACCGTCGTCAATCGCGACGGCGTCCAGCACCTCCATCTCACGGGCACGAAATACTTCGAGGAAATCACCGACGAGGCGTTCGCGGCGACTCGCGACGTCTGGGATCAGGAGGTGGTGTCGGAGAATCGACACGTGTACCGCGCTGAGTATCTCGCCCACCGGTTGTTGCGGTCACTGGAGGCACCGGAGGCACCCGCCCGGCCCGGCCCTTCCCGGGAGGGCGCGGAGGATGGGACCCCCGCGCGGTCGCCCGCCGCCCTGCTGGCGCTTACCGAAGCCGGCCGGCTCGCTCTTGTTCAGGAGTACATGGGCACGCGATATCAAGAGGGCTACACGAAGGGCGTGCATGACCTTGACGGCGCGCGGATCTTCGACGCCCTCCTTGCCACGCACGTCGCCCTGGAACTGGCGCGTTACCATCCGGCCGCCCGCGCCTGCGCCATCGTTTATTGGCACCGGTTTTGTCCGAAGGAAACCCGGACGCTCTGGGCGGCCACCTTGAAGGGGTTCGGGGAGCGAAACAAATTGTTCCCCGGCGATCCCGCCCAGTGCAATTACATCGCTGGCCTGCGGGAATTGATCGCCTCGTTTCTCGCGGAGACGCGGCTGTATCCCGGTGACATCGCGGAAGCGGCCGGGGAGTATTTGTTTTATGAACTCATCGGCGGCGACGCGTTTGTGGTGAGCCGGGAGGCCGATGAACTGGCCGCCGCGTTCGATCATCACCTGACGATGAAGGGAAGCCAGGACGCCTTCCAGCAGGGGCGCAAATCGCTCGCCAAACATCCCGCCGGCGAATTGGAACTGGTCCGCGACTGGGTGCGCGGTTATCTGCTCGCCCACCCCGAATCGGTTGGTTACCTCGATGAAGTCGCCGCGCTGTTGTTCTGCGGCGATCACTTGAAACGATCCGTGATCCCGGCCGGCACGTCGCGGGTGATCGAGGGGCTCAAGGGCAGTCATCCATTGATTGAAGGCGACCGGTATCGGTTCGATTACCTGGACTTTCGGGAGCGGCTGGGGCGGTTCGAGCGCGATGTGGTGCCGCGATTCGAACAATTCCAGTCGCTCAAGCAGCAGTTGCTCGAACGCGAGCGCGCCCGGCTGCGATTGGACGAGTTCAGACCGCGTGTGCTCACGTCGTTCGTCCGCAACCAACTGCTCGATCAGGTCTATCTGCCGCTGGTCGGCGACAATCTCGCGAAACAGATCGGCGCCGCCGGCGACCAGAAACGCACGGACCTCATGGGCCTGCTGCTCCTGGTGTCGCCGCCGGGTTATGGCAAGACGACGCTCATGGAGTATGTCGCCAACCGGCTGGGGATCGTTTTCGTCAAGGTCAACGGCCCGGCCATCGGCCATGCGGTGACTTCGCTCGATCCCGAGGAGGCGCCCAATGCGGCGGCGCGGGAGGAGGTGCGCAAGCTCAACCTGGCCCTCGAGATGGGCGACAATGTCCTGATCTGCATCGACGACATCCAGCATTGCAGCGCCGAATTTCTGCAAAAGTTTATCTCGCTGTGCGACGCGCAACGGAAGATCGAGGGCGTCTGGCGGGGCCGCCCGCGCACTTATGATCTGAAGGGGCGCAAGGTGGTCGTGGTGATGGCGGGCAATCCCTACACCGAGAGCGGGCAGAAGTTCCGGATTCCGGACATGCTCGCGAACCGCGCCGACACCTACAACCTGGGCGACATCATCGGCGGCAACGCGGACTGGTTCAAGGCGAGCTACATCGAAAACGCCGTCACCTCGAATGCCGTGCTGGCTCCCCTGGCCAACAAGAGCCAGAAGGACGTCCGCGCGTTCATCCGCATCGCGGAAACCGGCGAACGCGAGACCGAAGGCTTCGAGGGCAGTTACTCCTCGCGGGACGTCGAAGAGATTCTGTCCGTCAT
>DATKEE010000250.1:0-4757 GCA_035544555.1 Candidatus Methylomirabilota bacterium | reverse complement strand
TGCCACACCCCCTGGCGGAGCTCATGCGCTCGTTTCCAAGGGAGTTTCCTTCGGTGTGATCAAGCGGCGCCCGGACGGCTTCTGGGACACGTCGGAGGTGGAGGGAATTCCCGCCACCAGCCTTGGCAGTTTGGGTCCGGCCGATCCTCCCAGCCTGATCATCCGTCCGTTTCACCAGGCTGGGCGAGTCCTCTCGATCCGGGAATTTTCCAACAACGCGTTCAATCATCACCATGGCATCCAATCGACCGAACGTTTCGGCATCGATACTGATCCGGACGGCGACGGGGTCATGAACGAATTGACACGCGCGGACGTGACAGCGGTGACTATTTTTCAAGCGACATTGGCCGTGCCAGGGCGGGTGATTCCCAACGACCCGGAGATTGAAAGGGCGGTGCTGCTGGGCGAGCGGCTTTTTGAAACGATCGGCTGCGCCCACTGCCATGTGCCGAGCCTTCCGCTGGACAATGCGGGGTGGATCTTCAGCGAGCCAAATCCTTACAACCCGCCAGGCAATCTTCAGCCGGGCCAGGCGCCCGAGCTGAGCGTGGATCTGAGCGCGGGCGATTTGCCGCCGCCCAGGCTCAAGCCGGACGATTGGGGCGTGCTGTCCGTCCCTGCCTTCACCGATCTCAAGCTGCACGATATTTGCGCCGGTCCGGACGATCCGAACATTGAAGTCCTCGACATGAATGAACCAGCGGGTTCACCGGAGTTCTTCGGGGGGAACAGAAAGTTTCTGACAAAGAAGCTTTGGGGCGCGGCAAACGAGCCGCCCTATTTTCATCACGGCCTGTTCACGACCATGAGGGAGGCGATTCTGGCGCATGCTGGCGAAGCTCAAGCCGCGCGAGAGGCGTTTGCTGATCTTCCAGAGTACGAGCGCGACTCGGTGATAGAATTTCTCAAGACCCTTCAGGTGCTGCCGCCTGGGACCAAACACCTCATTGTGGATGAACGGGGAAAAGCCAAACAATGGCCTCCCCGGGGCGTCGCCCCAAAGGGGTCGAAAAGGGGTCAGTCCCGAATGGCGCTTAGATAGTGCCTAAAACTTTTTTGGAGAGTGGTTTACGCCGGCGGGTGTCGGGGGTCGAAGCGAAGATGATTTGACGGGAGACGCTCTCCATCCTCCGAAGCGTCTTCCACAGTTTTCGCTCGTTGGCGACGGCTTGCTTCATGGCTTCATACTGCCGACGGCTCAGGGAGACAGTCACCGTTTTGCGGGCGACTTTTCGCGTCCACTGATAGCCGCTGCGCCCCGAGGCGGCCACCGAGCGTTCCAGCACCGAGCCCTGGCTGATGTAGCCGATGCGCGCCAGGCTTTGGCGCAGCCGGTCATATTCCAATTCCAACGCGGCAAGGGCGGCGGTGCTGTTTTTCATGGAACTGATTTTAGACTGGCTGTCAACAGTATACAGTATATATACTGTGCCTATGACGACCCCCTTCTTCCCCGCCTTCCGCTCCCGGTTCTCCGCCCTGGGCTCCCGCGCCCGGCAGCTCCGCCAGCATAGCCTCCTGGTCCTGGATCAACTGATCGGTCCCTTCCTGCCCCCGGGCCTGCTCTCCCAGGCCGACCAAGGCCCCAACAGCCGCGATCGCATCTACAACCTCCGCCGCACCTTCTTTGGCTTCCTCTATCAAGTCCTCAATCCGGCCTGTCCCTGCCGGGAAATCGTCCGCCAGATCCAGGCGCTTTTCGCCCTCAACGGAGCCGGGCCGGTCGATGAACGCACCGGGGCCTATTGCACGGTCCGCAAACGTCTGCCCCTGGAAACGCTTCAGCGCCTGCGCGCCTGCCTGGCCGCCACCGCCGAAAAAGCCGGCCAGCTCTGGCTGGGCCTTTGCCCCAAGGTCATCGACGGCACCACCCTGAGCATGCCCGACACGCGGGAGAACCAGCGCGCCTATCCCCAGCCCGGCGGCCAGAGGCCCGGCTGCGGTTTTCCTCTCTTGAAGCTGGTGGGCGTCTTCAGCCTGGCCACCGGCGCCCTGCTCGATTACGCCAGGGGCAACAAGCACCACCATGAACTGCGCCTGTTGCGTGGCCTGCTCGATGGCTTCAAGCCCCGCGATCTGGCCCTGGCCGACCGCGGCTTTTGCAGTTATGGCCTTTTGGCGCTGCTGCTCTTGCGCCAGGTCCAGAGTGTTTTTCGTTTGCACCAGGCGCGCCCAAAGGATCTGCGCAAGGGCAGACGCCTGGGTCAAAACGACCGGCTGATGGTCTGGCAAAAACCACTGCAAAAGCCCGCCTGGCTGCCGCGATCCTGGTGGAAGAAGATTGCCGGGGAACTGCACGTGCGGGTGCTTCGGGTCAGGTTGTGCTGCCGGGGTTATCGGCCCGCCTCGGTGACGCTGGTGACCACGCTGCTGGACCCCAACGCTTATCCGGCAGAGGCGATCACCCGACTCTATGCGCGGCGCTGGAAGATCGAACTGTGGTTTCGCGACATCAAAACCTCGATGGGCGTGGAGGTGTTGCGCTGCCAGAGTCCGGAGATGGTGCACAGGGAAGTGGAAATGTTCTTTATCGCCTACAATCTGATTCGCTGCCTGATGGCCCAGGCCGCAACGATCCACGACGCGCCCCTGGATCGGTTGAGTTTCAAAGGCACGGTCGATGCGGCGCGGCAATTCAGCGTGGCCATTGCCCAGGCGCGTTCCAAAAAGAAGCGCGGGCAACTCCTCGGGGGCTTGCTGGAAGTCATCGCCCGCGACCAGGTGCCCGAGCGTCCGGGGCGACGCGAGCCCCGAGCGGTCAAACGGCGCCCCAAGCCATACCAGTTACTCAATCGTCCGCGACGCTTGATGAAAGAACTTCAGCACCGCGGCAAATACCGCAAAACTTCCTGAAAGATTCACCCCATGAAAATAAGCCCCTTATCTAAGCGCCATTCAGGGCTGACCCCTTGTATACGGCGCCGCTCCTCGCCATGCCGCGCCGCGCCATAATTCTTATTGTTATTGATGGGGCGGGGCTGTTCGGCAAGGCGCTCGCGCACGTACAAAATGTTGTCGTAGTGCTTCTGGCCGAGGCCGGCCCAGGCGTTGTTCTGCGAGATGTCCACGAAGTCGTAGAGTTCCGGGCGGTCGAAGATGTGCGCGTGATCGGGACTGCGGATGTCTTCACTGCGTCGCATGTCGGTAATCGGCACCGTGGCCCCCGCGGCGGCGGCGCGTTGCCGGATGAACGCGGCCCAGTAATCGCCCCACTCGACCCGCTCGCCTGTCTCGTTGTTCATGCAATAGAGCACATGCGGATGGGCGAGCGAATACGACAGCACCTTGTCCACGAACGCCTCCTGATGCCGGAGCACCGGCCGGTTGTTCGCCAGCGCGGGCACGGTGCGGAAGAAGGGATGCTCGGTGGGTTCGCCGTGAGGATTGTAATCGACCTTTGTTGGCAGGCCGGACTGCGCGGCGGTGTAGTTGATGTTGTTGGCCGGATTAAACGGGTGTTTCGACCAACCGCCCAGCGATTGGTGATCGGCGTAATGATCCCACGGATCCCAGATTTCGAGCTGCACAATGATGTCCCGCTCACGGGTCAGCTTAAGGAAGTTCTCGAAACGCCCCCAAAATTCGCCGTTCCAATGATCCAGATCGAACTTTCCGTCGCGTTGCGCATAGGCGAAGACGTTGCCCGTGTTGCGGTGGCTCATCGTGTTGCGGATATAATTCCCGCCGACGGATTTCATCCGGTCGAGATGCTTTTCAAGTCCGACGGGGTGGTTGAACATGTTGTCCTGCCAGGAGCCGCCCAGCAGCAGGACGGGTTTGCCCTGATACTGCCAGTAATGCGGATTCCCCGCATACGGCTGGATACGGTCCTCGTTGGCGGCCGACGCCGGACGCATTGCGACAAGCGTCGTCAGGGCCAGGCCCACGAGACATTTCAGGAGACAGATTTCGTGGCGTCTGATTTTCATTTTGTGACAGGTTCTACCGATACCGGGGTGGTCAGTTCAGCGATGGCGATGCCGGACTCACCGGCGACGGAATACAACAGGCAGGTCCGGCCATCGTCATCCACAAAGATTGCCGGGTCGCGCAATTCGTTCACGCGGCCCCGGGCGGCGCCGGCGGTCGAGGGTTTGAGCGGCAGATCCGCGCCCTCCCACGGCTCTTCCGGGCGGAGCACTTCCACGGGATCCACCGCCCGCCACTCGCGCCAGTCCTCGTGGAGTTGAATTTGGGAGCACAGGATGCGTTCGGGAGCGTCCCCGATGCTGCTGTAATAAACGTGGAGAGTGTCGCCCCGCCGCAGCAACGCCACGTGCCGGGGCCCCGGTTCGTTCAGGTCCCCGGTGCGCCGGTCGCCGCCGGGAAATGGATTGTGTCCCCGCTCGAACGCCGTCAATCCGTCCGGCGAGCGATGGAGCACGCCGCCCTTGGCCAGCGCGTACCACGCTCCCTCATACCGAAAGACGCGAAAGTAAAACAGCCCGAGCACCTCGTCGCGCGGCGTGAACTGGAGTCCGTCCGTGCCGATCGCCACAAAACTCTTCTGCCCGGAAACCGCGCGGGCCGGCCCATGGAAATACATTCGGATCTCGCGCCGCTCGTCGTCCACGATCACGTCGGGCGAGGCGATGTGGCCGCGGCAGGCGGGCGTGTTGGCCAGGTGCAGCACGCCGGGCGGGTGAATGGTCCAGGGTCCTTCCAACCGGTCGGCGTAGGCGAGCCGGATGTATTTGCCGTTGTGATGCGCGAAGTAAAGGTAATAGCGGCCCAGCGGCGATTGCACCCACGAG